>NZ_JBEHGL010000016.1:0-60756 GCF_040225085.1 Streptococcus jiangjianxini
GGTCAACGATTTGTTGCTTAAAGTCATCCGTAAAATGACGGCGTATTTTTCTAGACATATTGTTTCTCCTGTTTTCTTTAGTGTAGAACACTTTATAAATTCTGTCTAGTTTAGTGTAACCTATTCAGAAATTCCAATGTTACCTTGGAAAAACGGAATTTGGTGAAGAAGTACGCACTACTAGAAGTGGTTTCCAAACAAAAAAAGAAGCCCAGCAAACTTATCGACAGTTACAACTTGATTTTGATAAAAATAAGTTAAAGATGAATGGTAATATTACGTTTAAAGAGCTTTATGAAGAATTTATTGAACAATATCGTTTAAAAGTAAAACCATCTACTATCATGATAACAAGAAGAGCGATTGAAGATCATGCACTTGAATACTTCGGAAATAAAATGCTTAAAGACATTTCAGTCCGATTTTGTACTCAAGTCAATCGTCGCTGGATGAGAGATGGTTATAAGCAAGCTTATTATTTCCGCAGGGCTGTTGCTCAAATTTTACAATATGGTGTTCAACAGGAATTGATTCTTGAAAACCCCATGCGTAAAACTGAACCAATTAAACGTCAAGAAATTGATGAACATTTAGTCGCTACAGAAACAATGACTGTTTATACACCAAAAGAATTAGCTATTTTCTTGGAGTCTTGTAAAAAACATGGCAATATGAAAATCGAAACCTATTTTCGTGTTTTAGTCTATACTGGTGCAAGAAAATCTGAAATACTTGCCTTAGAATGGAACGATATTAATTTTGATAGTAACAAATTAACGATCAGTAAAACACTGGCAGAAGTTGAGTATGATCCAAAATCTAAAAAAACTAAAGTAGCCAGTCAAAGCGCCAAAACAAATGCCGGTAAAAGGACTATTTCAATTGATTTAGAAACAATGGCGAAGTTACAGGAATGGCGAACTAAACAGCAGTTTGAATTTAAGGTTTTGGGAATTAGAGCAACAAATAAACATCAGCTAGTCTTCCCTAATAAAGATAATCTTTTTTGTCGCGCCCCGGTCAACCAAATGACTGGTATGATGTCATAGCGACTAAATACAACTTAAAACGAATTACTCTTCATGAATTCAGAAAGACACATGTCTCTCTTTGCGCAATGGCTGATATGAACTTAGAGGATATTATGTACCGAGTTGGTCATAAAGATTCTAAAATGACTCGTCAGGTCTATAACTACTTCTATCCTGAACGTGAAGAACGCAGTGCAGATCAATTCGCACAATTCATTGAAAAAGAGAAATATTTGTTTTAATTGTTATTGTAGTTAGTTTTGTAGTTAGTTTGTTTTTGCGAAAAAAAGAAGCACCAGAAACATTGATAAATCAACATTTCTAGTGCTGAAATTGGCTTTAGCCAACACTGCCTTCCATTTCATAGGAAATCAAACGATTCAGCTCAACAGCGTACTCCATTGGAAGTTCTTTGGTGAAAGGTTCAACAAAGCCCATGACAATCATCTCAGTGGCTTCTGATTCAGATAAGCCACGACTCATGAGATAGTAGAGCTGTTCTTCTGAGATTTTTGAAACTTTTGCTTCATGTTCCAAGGCTACTTGAGAGTTATGAATTTCATTGAATGGAATGGTATCTGATTTTGAAATATCATCCATCAAAATAGTATCACACTCAATGTGACTCACTGATTTTTTAGATTTTTTATTAAAGGTAACTTGGCCACGGTAATCCACCTTACCGCCACCTTTAGCGATTGATTTTGACACAATGGATGATGAGGTGTGAGGTGCATTGTGAATCATTTTAGCACCTGTGTCTTGGTGTTGTCCTTTATTGGCAAAGGCGATAGAGAGCATGGTACCACGCGCACCTTCTCCGTCTAGGTAAACGGATGGGTATTTCATGGTTGTTTTAGCTCCAAGATTGCCATCAATCCACTCAACAGTAGCATTTTTAAGAGCCTTGGCACGTTTGGTCACCAAGTTATAGACATTATCAGACCAATTTTGAATGGTCGTATATCTCATATAAGCACCTTCAAGTGAGAAGATTTCAACAATAGCAGCATGAAGACTGTTAGATGAATAGGTTGGTGCCGTACACCCTTCTACATAGTGTATACTTGCCCCCTCATCCACTATGATTAGAGTTCGTTCAAATTGACCAGTATTCTCATTGTTAATGCGGAAATAGGTCTGAAGCGGAATATCACACTTAACTCCCTTGGGAACGTAAATAAAGGTGCCACCTGACCAAACCGCCGAGTTAAGGGCTGCTAACTTGTTATCTGTTGGCGGCACTAACTTAGCAAAGTACTGTTTGAAGAGATCCGGATAATCTTTGAGAGCTGAGTCAGTATCTGTAAAAATAATGCCTAGTTTCTCAAATTCTTCCTTCATGTTATGATAAACAACTTCTGATTCATACTGGGCTGATGCGCCAGCAAGGTAGGCGCGCTCAGCCTCTGGAATCCCGATGCGTTCAAAAGTCTCTTTGATTTTTTCAGGGACATCATCCCACGAACGCGCTGGCTTATCAGAAGGTTTTTGATAATAAATAATATCATCAAAATTAATATCTGATAAATCGGGCCCCCACTCCTGCATGGGCATTTTATTAAAGGTTTCCAGTGATTTGAGGCGGAATTCTAACATCCATTCTGGTTCACCCTTAGCAGCAGATAATTCTCTAACTACCTCTTCACTTAGGCCTTTTCCTGTTGATAAAATCGGCTCAACATCATCATGAAAACCAAACTTGTACTCACCCAAATCAATGGGCTTTGGTTCTACTTTTTCAGACATGAACTGTCCTTTCTATTCTTAATATAAATGATTTCTAATCCTAACTCTAAATGATAATGCTCTACATTATCAATAAAATAATATAATGGCACATCTTATATTGCGTTAGATCTCATCAGACTTACCTTACATCTTTATCGGCTACAAAATAGCTCGTTAAAGAACGCAAAATTTCGTAGAAACTTCTTAGTAGACTGACTAACTTGCTCCAAGCAACAATAACGATTGCTTGGCACCCCTTTGCGATTACTTTTCACTGCGTTCGATGGCCTTTTTAAGGGCATTCCAAGCCAAGGTCGCACACTTGATTCTCTGTGGGAATTTTGAGACGCCCGCCATAAAGGCGGCATCTCCTAGAGCTTCTTGTTTAGAATCTTCTTTTCCTTGAACCATTTCTGAGAAAATATCTGCTAAAGTTAGGGCTTCTTCCTTTGTTTTTCCCATAACAACATCTGTCATCATACTGGCTGAGGCGGTTGAAATAGCGCATCCATGACCAGAAAAAGCAATATCATCAATTTTATCATCTTTCATACCAAGGGTTAAGGAAATAACGTCACCGCAAGTCGGATTATTCAGCTGAATAGCTTCCAACCCTTCTAGTTGCCCAAAATGATGTGGGTTTTTAGAATGTTCCGTAACCAAAGTCATGTAAAGATGATTTAAACTAGAGAGTGCCATTAAAAAACTCCTTGGTCTTTATGATAGCGTCAATGAATCGATCGCAGTCTTGGTAAGTGTTATAGGCATAAAAGCTAGCCCTAAGAGCAGATGAAATCCCCAAATGATGAAGTAGGGGTTGAGCGCAGTGATGCCCTGCACGAACAGCAACTCCTTCATAATCCAGGGCAGTTGCAACATCATGGGGGTGAAGGCCTTCTATATTAAATGAGATAAGGCCAATATGATTATTGGGGTCTTTTGAACCATAGACAGCAACCCCTTCGATTGCTTGAAGTTTGGGTAGGATATAGGTAACTAAAGCTTGAACGTGAGCATGAACAGCTGTCATCCCCAAATCATTCAAATAATCAATAGCGGCTCCCAAACCGATAGCTCCAGCTATATTAGGCGTACCTGCTTCAAACTTCCAAGGCAATTCTTTCCATGTTGACTCTTGTTCATGCACAAAATCAATCATTTCACCACCAAATTCTAGTGGATCCATGAGATTGAGAATATCTTCCTTACCGTAGAGAACACCAATACCAGTCGGCCCCATCATCTTATGACCAGAAAAAGCGTAGAAATCACAATCTAATTCATGAACATTAACTGGTAAATGGGGAACCGCTTGGGCTCCGTCTACCACCATGTAGGCTCCAACTTGATGTGCCATTTGTGTTAACTCTTTGATGGGATTCAGGCAGCCTAAGACATTAGAAACATGAGTTAAGCTGACAAACTTCGTTTTTGAAGAGAGTTTCCTCCGATAATCATCTAAATCTAAACTACCATCTTTAAGGTAAAGATAGACGAGTTCTGCTCCAGTTGCACGACAAACTTCTTGCCAAGGAACCAGATTAGCATGATGTTCCATGATAGAAATAAGAACCTGATCTCCTGGTTGTAACACACTACGAGCGAAGCGAGCAACCCAATTAAGACCAGTAGTCGTCCCTCTGGTAAACACAATCTCACGTGATGAATCAGCATGGATAAAATCAGCCACCTTCTGTCGACTGGCTTCATATTGATGAGTCGCTCTCTCAGCCAAAGTATGAACGCCACGGTGGACATTAGCATTCTCTTCCTGATAGTAGGCCATAAGGGTGTCCAGAACCTGCTGCGGTTTTTGACTGGTTGCAGCATTATCCAAATAAACAAGCGGTTCGTCATTGACCTTTTGATTTAATATGGGAAAATCTGATCTTATACTTTCAAACATTATTTTTTCTCAATCACTTCATTATCTTTGCAAATTAGAACATCTCGTCAGGAAGTATTCTTCTAAGTTTTTATGGATGTATGATAGCCATTGCCACATTCAACCTATGAAACGGTAGAGTGCCGTCGTCTGTCCAGGCTAGCCATCATGATACCATAACTGTGCAAACCATAAAGGCCACTCCTTAAACGATTTCCTTGTAGCGAAGTAACATCCGTTTCTCTATCTCTGCCAATATCTTCCAATTTGACAAGTTTACTAATCACCAGTTGTTCGAGCTTCGTGAATCATGCGGTAGTCTGTTTCAGAGATGACGACCATTGTCGTCTTAGGTCAAATAACTTGTCCGTCTTCTGGCACTATTTCTCAGCATTATAATGTATCAAAAATTTGTGAAAAATCGCTTAGTTATCTAGGATAGGTGACTCTTGATCCTTATCACGAAACTTTTTAAGACTAACAGTTAAGCTACCATATGACTATTTTTAGCGCTTATCTAACTTATTATCAAGGACCTTTATCAATTCTTGACGAACTTCTGGACTTGGAATTTCTGTGATAACAGCGCCCAAGAAGCCTCGAATGACCAAGCGTTCTGCTGTTTGCTGGTCAATACCTCGGCTCATGAGGTAGTACATATCTTCTGGATCAACTTGACCAATGGAAGCAGCATGTCCAGCTGTAACCTCGTTCTCGTCAATTAGAAGAATCGGATTGGCATCTGACCGAGCCTTGTCTGATAACATCAAGACACGACTTTCTTGCTGGGCATCTGCACCTTTTGCTCCCTTAACAATATGACCAATACCATTGAAAGTTAGTGTTCCACGTTCTAAAATGACTCCGTGTTGTAGAATATGACCAACAGAGTTACGACCGTAGTTAGTTACTCGAGTATCGATCCCTTGAATTTGGCGACCTGACGATGCCGCAACAACTTTAAGATTGGCATGACTGCCACTGCCAACGAGGTCTGAATCAAAATCACCTATAACGTGCCCTTCATTCATAACCCCCATCGCCCAGTCAACAGAGCTATCATCACCATGTCTAGCACGACGACTGATATAAGCCGTGACATGCTCCCCTAGTCTATCGATAGCTGAATAAGAAACCTGACTGCCACTACCTGCGATAATTTCAACAGAAATATTAGCGCTTGTTTTTTCGGTTTGATTGCCTATGCTTTCGAAACGTTCAATATAGCTGAACTTACTATTCTTACCAGCAATGATTAGTACGTGCTTATTAAACGGAACATAGCTATCGCTGTCTTGCAGGTAAATGCCTTCAAGAGGAAGTTCGATTTCCACATTGTCTGGAACATATAGCACAGATGCACTATTAAAGTAGGCATAGTTGTAAGCCGCTAGTTTGTCTTCATCGTAGGCTAGGGCAGCCCCAAAGTTCTCCTCAACAATATCTGGGATTTCTTCCAAAGCAGATGCCAAATCCGTAAAAACGACCCCTTTTTGAATGAGCTCTGCTGGTAATTGTTCTAGGAGAGTCTGCGTGCCTAGCTGAATAAGTTTAGGGTTGTCTCCCAAGGCTGTGAAATCAGGGACATTAACTGAAAAGTCATTTTCAGCAATCGTGCCATCTCCAAGATTCCATCGATGAAATCGAACGCGCTCAATGGTCGGCAAGGGTAGCTCTTCTAGTTTAGCAAAAGCAGCTAGGCGACGTTCTTGCAACCAGATGGGTTCAGCTTTGGTTTGTGAAAAAGCCAAAATCATTTCTTTTGTCATTTATTGTTTATCCTTCTTATCTCCTAAAAAATCCGCAAGAATGATGTCATAGTAGTCTGTCTTTGATGTTTCACCTGTCGGAACAAACCCTTGCTTCCTCCAGAAATTAACAGCAACGTCAGTCGTTGCCACATACCCTAGTCGAACTCTGTCAAAGCTTTGTACTAAATGAAATATTGCTTCTTTCATCAAACGACTAGCAATTCCCCTACCTTGATACGCCCTATCTAGCATGAACAATCCGATAAAGGCCGTATGCAAATCCGGATAACCGTCTACTAAATCCAACACAGCAATCAGCTTTGCATTATCAAAATACCCAAAAAAACACTTATTATTGGGGTTGATAGTGGGAGGCAGCTTGGTCATATCTCTCTGAACTGGTGCCAGCATCGGCACTGGTGTGCAACGTTTAAAAAAGCAAGAATTGGTATTATACAACTGCAAAACATCTTGACTATCTGATTCTGTCAAGAGACGAATCTCATAGTTTTTTGACAAACGTTAAAAATCTATCATGCTATGCTTATCCTTCAATCTCTTCGTGATAATCGATACCCAGTTCTTCTGCTACTTTAACGTAACCTTCTTTTTCCAAACGCTCTGCTAAGTCAGGACCGCCTGAAAGAACCACACGACCTTCCATCATCACATGAACCACATCTGGTGTGATGTAGTTAAGCAGACGTTGGTAATGGGTAATAATCATAGCACCAAAGCCTTCGCCACGCATTTCATTGACTCCTTTTGACACCACTTTTAGAGCATCAATATCAAGACCTGAGTCAATTTCATCAAGAAGGGCAAACTTAGGCTCAAGCATCAGAAGTTGCAAGATTTCATTACGTTTTTTCTCACCGCCTGAGAAACCTTCGTTAAGGTAACGCTCTGCCATCTCTTCTTTCATACCAAGAAGTTCCATCTTTTGGTCCAATTTGGTGATAAAGTCTCGGACAGAAATTTTATCCGCATCCTCTTTACCAGCATTCATTGCAGCTCGGATAAATTCAGCATTGGTAATACCTGGTATCTCAGAAGGGTACTGCATAGCCAAGAAAAGGCCAAGTTGAGCACGCTCATCCACTTCAAGTTCCAAGATATTTTGACCATCAAAGAGAATTTCACCCTCCGTCACTTCATAACTTGGATTTCCCATGATGGCTGCTGATAGTGTTGATTTTCCAGTTCCATTTGGACCCATAATGGCTGCAATTTCACCTGTTCTCAAGGTTAAGTTGAGGCCTTTTAAGATTTCTTTATCTTCGATAGAGACATGAAGATTTTTAATTTCAAGTACAGACATAATTACTCCTTTTTGGGCATTTATACGCTTCGAAAATCAAATTCAGACCGTCTTGACTTGATTTGATGACCTTTCATTTTGTCTGCAACGTCGCTATCAAGTCCGGTTGTGATTTTCATTGAGTATGTGGCTTCCATGATGAAGCCATTGCTAACTTTTCCAATTCATTTTATTGTAACAAAAAAAGCCAACAAAGGGCTTTTTTCGAGATTTATTTTTTCTTCTTATCTTGCCATTTTTGTAAATTGGTTTGTCGATAGTCACTATTACCAATGAATTTAAACATCTTAAACAAGGGTGTTCGATGCTCTCCCCAAATTTCCAAACTTTCTATAAGAACTTCTAAAGCAAAAAGTAGACCAGCTATCAGTAAAATACCACCTAATCTCGTTGAGATATTCAACAAAAGTGCGATCAAAGAGAAAATAATGGCAATACCATAGACAACAAGGACTGCACCGCGATGGGTGAAGCCCATAGCCAAAAGACGATGATGCAAGTGCATCTTATCAGCTTCGGAAATTTTGCGTCCAGATAACTTACGGCGAACAATGGCAACTGCTGTATCAACAATGGGCACTCCTAAAATAATAACAGGAGTCACAACCGCGACTGCTGTCGAGTTTTTCAATCCTTGCAAAGATAGAACGCCCATCATAAAACCGATAAATAGAGCACCAGTGTCTCCTCCGTAAATAATGGCGGGGTGATAATTATAGGGGAAAAACCCTAAAATCGATGCCATGAGAAGAAAGATTGTGATGGTCAAAAACAAATCAACTTGTGGTAGAAAGAAGTAGGAAACAAGCCCCATAGTCCCTAATGAAATCATAGAGACACCCGCCACTAAACCATCTAAACCATCAATTAAATTAATAGCATTTGTAATAGATACAATCCATATAATGGTCAATAAACAAGTCAGAATTGGCCCGAATTCAATCATGGGACCACCAAAAGGTATCTTAAAACTGTCAAAGCGAAAGTCTGTATAAGCCCAGACGATAACTGCCCCCAGTACAATCCCACTCATTTTCTTCTTTGCTGAAATTTCAAAAATATCATCAAGATAGCCCGTCGCTGTTACAATAGCTGCCCCTACAAGAACAGGTAGGATATAGTCAAAATAAGGAATATCTGATTTAACATAGGCTGTCATCTTAGGGAAAATGAACAAAGCTACCGTTGAAAACGCTAAAAAAACAGCTAAGCCCCCTGCACTAGGCATGGGTACCTTATTAATACGACGAGCATTGGGTTGATCAACCGCCCCTACTCGAAGCGACAAAAAGCGGACCAATGGTGTCAAGGTAAGCGATAAGAGAAAAGCTCCAATTAGCGACAAGACAAAGGAGAGCTCAAATGGTAACATTTAGCGCACCTTTATACCCTCTAGTTCAGTTACAGCATAACCATCAATCAAACGGATACCATGTTCTTGAAGATAAGCTCTCGTTTTTTGAGCATTTTGGCTATGTTCTAACAGTCGAGCATGAACAAGATTAGCGTAATAAGCGGGTTTATTTTCTAAACCAACTAGGATAGTCATATAGTATTGTCCAGCTAATTTATACAATTCTGACGCTTCAATCTCAAAATCGATAGCTTTGGAAAAAACGACTGCTTCTTTCAGTGTTGGAAAACTGAGAACATAATGCGTGTAAGATTGATTTTCAGTATCATCCTCATCTTCAGCCTCTACCACTGTCGCCTCAGACTCAGAAGACACTTCTGACATCGCTGACTCTACCATTTCTTCCATTTGTTTTAATTTCTCATGAGCTTCCGTGTCCCCTTTTTCCAACATTGATTTTTCTAATGTTTTAAAGAATTCATCTGGAGACATCTGAGACACGTCACCAAAATTTGCTAGGTCTTCTAAATTAAGATCTTTATCAATTTCTGATTTTGTCACAAAGACGTCCAAGCGATCCTTCTTAGGAGTCACGCGAAAGCTTAACATACCACTATTTTTGAAATTATCTGGTAGATCCAGTTCATCCATAACAGTATAGAAAAATTCTTCTGTTTTCTCTTGAGGAATGAGAAAATCTTTTAACTCCATTCCTCTTTCTTCTAAATCTTCCATACTAATCGTAATTTTTAGCGTTGTTTCGCTAATTTGTTTCATTTCCATTACATCGGCACCTCATACGCGTATTACTGCCTATTATACTAGAATAATAAGACATTTTCAATTTTATACCCACGCTCACTAGAACAAGGTCAAAATCATGCCCCCAAAGATCCCTAAAAGATAACCAACTAAAACATCTTTTGGGTAATGCACACCACCAAGTACCCGACATACCGCCAATCCCAAAGTCAAGATCAACAAAAAAAGGCCGACCCAAACAAACTGGAAGAGAAAGCACATGCTGATGATACTAGCTGAGAAGACATGACGACTAGGAAAGGATTCTCCTTGCCCATCACGTCTCATGATTGGTTTAATAGCCCATGTTTCATAAGGTCTAGGCTGGTTAATCATCCGCCGAAAGACCGAAATCAGCAGAAAAGATACGCCTGGTATAAGAATCGTCTTCCACAGGTCTTGACGGTTTTCCATATAAAGAAAAATCAAAAGCAAGGGATAGAGTAGATACATCAGTTTGGTCACAAACCCATTGTACCTTAAAATAATAGGTGTCAACATTGGATAAATCGTTAAAACTTTCAGGATTTTTCCATAAAATATATCATAATTTTTCACTCAAATACCCAACCTTTCGCTATCTAAAGAAAACATTCTCATTTTGCATCGCCCTTACAGCATAAACACCCTATTTTTTGGCTGATAACTCATAATCCTTCTTAGAACATAACCCAAAAAATAGCTATCCACAACTGCTAACTCTTAAAACTCTGTTTTGCTAGTCAACATGCGCTCACTAGCATCTCTAGTTGTCCAAAGACGGCTAGCAAAAATGATATTAAGCTTGTATCATAAGATTGACGAAACCGTTCAGAAACTGACTCTTCTAGACTAAGCCAATCCTCCATTAAGCAGATATGGCAAGTCATCTCTAGCCCACTCTTACCTTTGTGCATTTTTCGACAATAAATCAAGGATTAACTTTTTGCCGGTAATTGCTAGAACATTAGATGTTTTGAGAGCCAAATATTTCGTCTCTTTCAACAGCAGATGATCTCTCAACCACATAAAAGAGGCTTTCTCCACCCCTTCCGATACCTACACTCCTAGCATCTGCGTTGTGACCACTGTTTTATTTTACCACATGAGGCAGCCCTTTTGTTTCATCAAAAACACTCAGCTAGGCTGAGTGATCGCGCTATTGGTATTGGGTCAAATCTTGTTTTAATAAGAAATGATAGATATCACCATAAAGGCCTTGATAGGGAATTTCATGACCATTAAAGCTAACCTTTGTCACTTTAAAAAAATCAGGAATATCATGCCAACAAGACTGTTGCGACTGAACAAAACTGTTGTAATTATCAAAGCTCACTTGTTGCGGACGATTAACGCCGTCAATATAATCAATAACAATCATTACAAACTCCTAGTTTTCATATTTATCAAAAACCTCTTGTGGTGTCTTCCCTTTAGCAATCCAGTCCACCAACTTATCCAAACGACGGATTTCTTGCATCAAGGGATCTCCAATTGTCTCAATCCGAACGCCACAAATATTACCGGTGATATTGGTCCGATCAGGATTGTAAGAAGGCGCATTTTGGAAAAATTCGCCATAAGTCAAGCCACTTTCCAACAAGTCATCCAGTTGCTCAATCGAATAGCCAGTTAACCAAGCGGTTACTTTAGCCACATCAACTTTAGTCCGACCTTTGCGTTCCACCTTTGCTACCAGTGCCCCATAGACACTAGCAAAACTCATCTCGTAAACACTCTTTCGCATAAATCCTCCTCATAAACACAAATCGCTATTCAAGTTTTCAGCCATCACTCATTTAATCAAGCTGATCTTTCTTTCATATGAGTTCCCAAAAAAATCCAGGGACTGCCTTTATAACAACATCAACTATTACTTTAGAAAGGTGTTAGCGTGACTATAAAATACACCTACTATCGAAAGGCCTTCAGCCTAGTATAAAAGACCAGCTTCTCTAGAGTCAGCCGTTGTCATAGTCACCAGAGCTAAGATTAGTTCGATCAATAACGTCATAACGTCTTAGCCAAATCCATTAAGACAGCCGCATACTGGCTAGGCAGGGATTTGTTAACCTTCTTCGGTGACATGGATGTGCGCTTTGATAGGAATATAACCGCCCTTGTTAATGTAGGATTCTTTGAACTTCACTATTTTACGCCATCAAAGCGGGATTTGTGACCGCAACTCACTATCTTATCTCTTGAACTTTTACCAATCCAACAACTCCAACAAGGGTAAAAACGTATGCTAACCTATTTCTTTCTGCCTTTAGTTCACTTGATACTTTGATACTTTAATACTTTAAGAATAACACTTTGGAAAAAACTTGTCATCTGATGGCTAGGCAGGTCAAAGAAGAAGTTTATCTTGGATACCCTCTTTAGGTTTATAATGATATGGCAAAAAAATGTTCCCAAAGATCGCCAAATCAACATTTTGACGCCGTTATTTCATTAACAAGTCAGTCTCATACTGTCACTAGTTCACCTTACTTTAGGCTGCTAGTGGTTTTATAATAAGGCTGAGTGACTGACAAATAATCGAAATTGTTACTTTTCTCTTATAGAATTCGCCAAATTTTGCTAAAATTTTGTTATAATGATTTCTTTAAAAAGAGAAAGGTCAGGGACACATGACAAAACAAGCTTTTGATTCAGAGAAATATTTGAATTTGCAACGCGATCATATCATTGAGCGCATTAACCAATTTGATGGCAAACTTTATTTAGAATTCGGTGGTAAAATGTTGGAAGACTTCCATGCTGCCCGCGTTCTTCCTGGTTACGAGCCTGATAACAAAATTAAACTTCTTCAGGAACTCAAAGAGCAGGTTGAGATTGTTATCGCCATTAACGCCAACAACATTGAACATTCAAAAGCGCGTGGTGATTTAGGCATTTCTTACGACCAAGAGGTCTTTCGTTTAATTGATAAATTCAAAGACCTTAACATCTATGTGGGTTCTGTTGTCGTGACTCAGTACACTGGTCAGGCGGCTGCAGATGCCTTTCGTAAAGAACTGGAAAAACACGATATTGCTTCCTATCTGCATTACCCAATCAAGGGCTATCCAACTGACATGGACCATATCATCTCACCAGAAGGAATGGGAAAAAATGATTACATAAAAACAAGCCGCAATCTTGTGGTCGTAACAGCGCCTGGTCCTGGTTCGGGTAAATTAGCAACCTGTATGTCAAACCTATACCACGATCAAGTCAACGGTGTCACATCTGGCTATGCTAAGTTTGAAACCTTCCCCGTATGGAATCTTCCGCTCCACCATCCCGTCAACTTGGCATACGAAGCAGCCACTGCCGACCTAGATGATGTTAATATGATTGACCCTTTCCACTTGGAAACTTACGGTAAAACAACGGTTAACTACAACCGCGACATCGAGATTTTCCCCGTGCTCAAGCGCATGCTAGAACGCATCCTAGGTGAATCTCCTTACGCTTCGCCTACTGATATGGGCGTTAACATGGTAGGTTTCTCTATCATTGATGAAGAGGCTGCCATCGAAGCCTCTAAACAGGAGATTATCCGCCGTTATTACCAAACTGTGGTTGAAGCTAAGGCTGAACGTGTCCCATCAACAGCTGTTCAGAAGATTGAGTTGCTCATGAACGACATTAATGCCAATCCAGACGACCGAAAGGTTGCCGTAGCTGCTAGAGAAAAGGCAGAACAGACAGGTGATGCCGCTCTGGCTTTGGCATTGCCAACTGGTGACATCGTGACCGGTAAGACTTCTGAACTTTTTGGACCATCAGCCGCCGTTATCATCAATGCCATCAAGAAATTAGCTGGCATCGACAAAGCGACCCACCTCATTAGTGCAGACTATGTCAAACCAATCCAAGATCTCAAGATTGACCATCTCGGCAGTAAAAATCCTCGACTTCATTCTAGTGAAATCCTCATCGCCTTAGCCATCACAGCAATGGAAAATGACGATGCTAAGAAAGCGATGGAACAGCTGGGCAATCTTAAAGGTAGTGAAGTGCATTCAACAGTGATACTACCAGAAGAAGATAAAAATGTTTTCCGTAAATTAGGTGCCAATGTGACCTTTGATCCCGTTTACTCCAAAAAAACACTTTATCGTAAATAATAAAAATGCTTCTCGCAGCTTATCTGCAAGAAGCATTTTTAGTAATCGTTAGCTAATCCTCCAATGACATGAGGTTTAGAAGGCAGGCTAACGTTTGATAAAGATATGACGCACAATCAGTATCTTTATGATAAATTTGTCTCTGCCTCCCCATCCCCTGAGTAGAATCCCATTGAGAAACTAGATACTTTTATCCAGTTCTTTTTCAACTAACTGTAAATTTAGGGAGTATTTCAGCTACCTTAATATCACCATTCTAGTTTTGCTCTTGAGTAATACTAGAAAAACCACCTAAGATAGAATGACTGGTTACTTCTGTAATGAGGGAGGAGTATTAAGCCTTTATTCCTCTTCCAGAACTTATCCTAAATTAGCAATAGTACAACCTGACCCACCGGCATTTTGTGGGGCATAGCCGAAGCTTTTGACGTGTTTATTTCGGCGAAGATATTTGGTAACAGCTTCACGGATAACTCCTGTTCCGATACCATGAATAATATCAACCTGCGCCATGTTATTAAGTAGGGCCTGGTCAATAAAGTCATCCAATTCTTGCATGGCTTCCTCATAACGCTTACCACGAAGATCCAAGCGAGCGCGTGGTCCACCGCCAGACGTCTTGGCTTTTTTGACCACTGACACTTGTTTTTTCTTAGGTTTTTGCGCTTCTTCTTGAACTTTAACCAAGTTAAATTCATCCTCTTTAAGAGTCATCTTAATTAAACCAACTTGAGCTTCCCAGTTCTTATCCTTAATCTGACGTATCAAGGTTCCGCGTTGACCGTAGGCTGTCACCACAATGTCATCACCGACACGTGGAGCCCTGAGTTTTTTGGCTTTTTTTAGGACCTTATTTTTAGATAAATCAACCTGAGGAGCTAATTTTTTTAATGCAGACTTAGCTTCAATGATTTCGTGCGGTTTTAACTCAGCTTTAGCATGAAGATTTTTTAGAATCTCGTCACTTTCTTGAAGAGCTAAATCAACTAATTCACGCGCTTCTTGGTGAGCTTTTTCCACTTCACGATCACGCTCGTGCGAGAAATCGTTGTAGAGTTTTTTTACCGCTCGGTTAAACTTAAGGTTTTCTTGCTCGACTTCTTTGATATGATCCAGACGTTTTCTGGTTTCAAGAGTTTGTGCTTCCAACTTCGCGATGATACGATTGACATCACCATCAGTATCTGTCATGTTTTCGGCATCAGACACAATCACTTCTGATAGACCAAGCCTGCGGGCAATCTCAAAGGCGTTGGATCGCCCAGGAACCCCCTGCATGAAGCGATAAGTCGGACGCAGTGTTTCTGTATCGAACTCCATACTGGCATTTTCTACAAACTTCGTCTCAATCCCGTAAGCTTTAAGCTCTGGATAGTGAGTCGTGGCCATGGTCTTAATCTGACTGAGACGTAGATGTTCCAAAATAGCCATGGCAAGGCTAGCCCCCTCTTGAGGGTCAGTACCTGCACCCAATTCATCAAAAAGCACTAGGGAATCTTGATCTGCTGCTTCCAAAATTTCTACGATATGAGTCATGTGACTTGAGAAAGTCGATAAGCTTTGCTCAATAGACTGCTCATCACCTATATCAGCGAAAATCTGGTTAAAGACCGTTACTTTTGAGCCCATATCAGCCATGATAGGCAAACCAGATTGAGCCATCAATTGTGCTAGACCAAGCGTTTTTAACATAATGGTCTTACCCCCTGTGTTGGGGCCTGTAATTACAATGGCTGTCAAATCTCTGCTAAAGCGCAAATCATTGGCGACTGGATCTTTAAGGAGAGGATGAAAAGCATTAATCAAATGGATACTCTTATCACTTGAAATATCAGGAACATTTGCGTTCGTCTCACGCATAAAAAGGTATTTGGCACGAACAAAGTCTAAGTGACCTAAAATCCAAGCGTTATTTCTGATGATCTCAGCATGCGGGCGTAACATTTCCGAAAAGTCATGAAGAATCTTAGCCATCTCATGGCGTTCGTCTGCTTGCAGTTGGGTAATCTCTTCATTTAGCGCAACCACTGCGCGTGGTTCAATGTAAACGGTATTTCCTGAACTTGAAATATCGTGAACAACTCCTGAAATACGATTGCGGTGGGTATTTTTAACAGGAAGAACGCTACGGCCATTACGACTAGCAATCAGGCTCTCGGATAGGTAATCTGCTTGTTTTTTCAAGACGTCTTGCAACACTTGACGCACCTGTGTTTCACTAGCCGTAATCTGACGACGAATTTTTTCCAATTCTGGACTAGCAAAATTTTCTAAAAAACCACCATCATTTACCGACTGCAAAGCGCCTTGTAGTTGGGGGAACCCTACTAAATTCTCAAAAAGACGCTTAAGAGCAGAGAGCTCTACATTTTCCAAATCCTGATAAAAACGTCTCATGTCTGCTGTGACAGCTAACACCTTTTTGATAGCAATCAGTTCTGAAATATTGAGGTCAGCATCCAATTCCAGACGTCGAATACTTTCTGAAATAGACGTCAAACCACCTAAAGCAAAGCCATGATTTTCCACAAAAATAGAAGACATTTCTTCGATTTCCATAAATTGTTCTTTAATCTTGTCAACCTTAAAAAGTGGAAGCAAGTTTTGTAATTCAGCTAGTCCCTGTTCGGTTTGAAGGTAAGGAACAAATAAATCCCTCACTTTTTCAAATTCTAACTGTTCTAAAATTCTAGTATTCATAGGCTATATTATAGCACAAATCTGGCCTCACATGACTGGGAAAACCACTAAACAAAAGCTAAAGGTGTCCCTAATAAGGCCTTTATGCTATAATATTTGAGAGGTATTTTCATGACAAAAAAGAATCGCTATAAATTTGTTTTTGGGGATCGCCCCTTAACATTAACAACTGATAAAGATAATCTCTTCATGGAAGAAGTAGAACGTGTTGCCAAAGAAAAATACGAGGCTATTCGCGAAAAGCTGCCCCAAGCAGACAACGAAACCTTGGCAATCTTACTAGCCATTAACGCCCTATCAACTCAACTCAGTCGCGAGATTGCTATTGAAGATATGGAGAATGAATTGGCTGATTTGAGGGCACGTTTTATAGATGACAAGACGGCTGAAAGCACTGACGAAGCCGAGGTCGACCTATGATTACACTCTTGCTCTTTATTATTCTGGCTTGGAGTTTCTACATCGGCTTTTCAAGAGGCATCTTTCTGCAGGCTTTTTATACTATTGGAAGCTTAGTTGCCCTAGCTATTGCCAAAGCCTACTATCAGCCACTGGCTAAAATGCTCTATATTTGGGTCCCTTATGCCAATCCAACCGAAGGAGCTCACATCTATTTCTTTAAAGATGTCGATCTTTTCTCGCATGAGTTAGTCTTCTACGCTGGCGTTGCCTTTCTGGCCGTTTATACCCTTGCTTATGCTGCTATTCGATTTTTAGGTGTACTTCTTCACCTAACACCACTCGATCGTTTTGATACTAAAGTCAATAATATCATAGCTGGTCTGCTATCTTGCCTTGTTGTTTGCTTTACCTTTAGCATGGGGTTTACGATTTTAGCCACTATTCCTTTTGATCAAATTCAGCAAACCTTATCAGGAAATAGCTTGATCCGTTTCTTTATTGAAGATTTTCCATTCTTTTCTTCTTATTTAGAAAATCTTTGGATAACTCAGATCGTCCAATAGTCAAGGAAGAACACCAGTGAGCATTACAGATAGCATTTACTGGACATAACCTATCCCTTAAAATGAGACTGAGAATTTTAATTTTTAAGCGCTTTAACAAGTACCATGAGTGACTGACAATGATATATGAGAGAGAATCAGATTGGTTCTTTCTTTTTTTGTATTGGGAATTTGATTTTTAACTGGCTGACATATCGACAATTTGGCAGTAGATGATGGGCATTACCTCTTAGGAATGGCATAAAATAATCGCTTAAATTACTATGATTTATTCTGTTTATTGGAAAGGAGACTACCTTCTGAGACTTGTCTGGTTATTTAAGATAACAGTAATTCTAATCCTAGAATTAAGATGGCTTACTCTCCCAAAATTCCTTTAAAGCGTTTTTATGGTATAATGTTTAGGAATATATGCTAACTCTCATTTGAAAAGCTCTTTAGGATTCTTGTTAATTCTACGGAACTTAACTTTTCAATGGCTACAAATCAAGGAGTGACTATGACCAAACAAACAATTGCTGTCTTGGGTCCCGGTTCGTGGGGGACTGCATTAGCACAGGTTCTAAACGACAATAATCATGACGTTCGTATTTGGGGAAATATCGCTGATCAAATCGATGAAATAAACCAAAAACATACTAATACACGCTATTTTAAAGATATTACCCTAGATGAAAAAATCGTTGGTTACCACAATCTTTCTGATGCTCTTGATGGGGTAGATGCCATTCTCTTCGTTGTACCAACCAAGGTAACTCGTCTAGTTGCTAAACAAGTGGCTGAAGTTTTAGACCATCCAGTTACTATCATGCACGCGTCAAAAGGCCTTGAACCAGGCACACATGAGCGATTATCGACCATTCTTGAGGAAGAAATCCCAGCTGATTTACGTTCAGAAGTCGTTGTTGTCTCTGGCCCAAGTCATGCCGAGGAAACCATTGTTCGTGATATCACTCTCATCACAGCTGCTTCAAAAGATATAGAGGCCGCTAAGTATGTACAAGAGCTCTTTAGCAACCACTACTTCCGCCTCTATACAAATACTGATGTCATCGGAGTTGAAACAGCAGGAGCCCTTAAAAATATCATCGCTGTAGGTGCTGGTGCTCTTCATGGCCTTGGGTATGGCGATAATGCCAAAGCCGCTATTATCACTCGTGGGCTAGCAGAAATTACGCGACTGGGTGTTGCTATGGGGGCAAGTCCCCTTACTTATAGTGGGCTGTCCGGCGTTGGAGACTTAATTGTGACAGGTACTTCTAGCCACTCTCGTAACTGGCGTGCAGGAGATGCCCTAGGTCGTGGTGAAAAACTTGAAGATATTGAAAAAAATATGGGGATGGTCATCGAAGGGATTTCAACAACAAAAGTTGCCTATGAAATCGCCCAAGAATTAGAAGTTTACATGCCTATCACTAGCGCTATCTATCGTGCTATTTATGAAGGGGCTGATATCAAAGAATCCATCCTTGGTATGATGTCAAATGAATTCCGTTCAGAAAACGAATGGTCCGACTAGATAAAGTAGAGGAAAATTATGCATACAAAAGTTAGAAAAGCAGTCATTCCAGCTGCAGGGCTTGGCACCCGATTTCTACCAGCTACTAAGGCTCTCGCTAAAGAAATGTTACCTATTGTTGACAAGCCAACTATCCAATTCATCGTTGAGGAAGCCCTCAAATCTGGTATTGAAGAAATTTTGGTTATCACAGGTAAAGCTAAACGCTCCATTGAAGATCACTTCGATTCTAATTTTGAACTCGAGCACAATCTGGAACAAAAAGGAAAAAATGACTTGTTGAAGCTAGTGAATGATACCACCGCTATCAACTTACACTTTATTCGACAAAGTCATCCTCGTGGTCTCGGTGACGCCGTTCTTCAAGCTAAAGCTTTTGTTGGTAACGAACCTTTTGTTGTTATGCTTGGGGATGACCTTATGGACATTACAAATGATAAAACTGTTCCTTTAACGAAACAATTGATTAATGTTTTCGAAGAAACACATGCTTCTACTATCGCCGTAATGCCTGTTCCCCACGAGGAAGTGTCATCTTACGGTGTGATTGCTCCACATAAAGAAGTTCATAAAGGACTTTATAGCGTGGACAGCTTTGTTGAAAAACCCGCTCCTGAAGATGCCCCAAGTGACTTAGCCATCATCGGGCGTTACCTGCTGACACCAGAGATTTTTGCCATTTTAGAAAAGCAAGCTCCTGGTGCTGGAAATGAAGTGCAATTAACCGACGCTATCGATACCCTTAACAAAACGCAACGCGTGTTTGCACATGAATTCACTGGAAACCGCTACGATGTCGGTGATAAATTTGGCTTTATGAAAACATCTATCGATTACGCTCTTAAACATTCACAAGTCAAGGATGATCTAAAACAATACATCATTGACTTAGGCAAAAAGCTAGACCATAAAAAAGAAAAATAAGCTAAAAACCCGTTTATCTGCAGTGGATAAGCGGGGTTATCTTATCTTTCAGATCAAAAATACCAACCTAATACTCAATGAAAATCAAAAGAAAAACCCTCTGAAACCTTGATTTCAAAGGATTTTAAAACTATATCAAAAAAGAGCACACACCTGACATCGCTTAGGGCTGCTGGATTCCTCCCCTGACCCACTTCACGCACAAGTGTTGCTCCGATAATTAGTATATCATATTTTGAATTTATTGCAAATCGTTTTTTTCTTTAGCTTCCTCAGCTAATCTCTTAGCCGCTTTCTTTTTTTCTCGTCCCTGACGGAAAAATGCCTGCATAATAGCGGCACAATCTGCCTGTAACACCCCAGCTTCTACCTCAACACGATGATTGAGCCTCTCATCTGTCAAGATATCATAGAGACTTCCTGCGGCTCCAAATTTGTGATTAGGAGCTCCATAAATGACTTGTGGAATTCTGGCAAGTCCAATAGCACCGCTACACATGACGCAGGGTTCAATAGTGACAAATAAGGTTGTCTCAAGCAATCGCCAATTCCCAACTGTCTGATTTGCTTCTTGAATAGCCATGATTTCTGCATGCATGATAGCTTGACTGAGCTCTTCTCGTGCATTATGGCCACGCCCAATAATATGACCATCCTTGACAATGATACAGCCAATAGGAATTTCTTCCTTGACTAAGGATTTTTCCGCTTCTTTTAAAGCCTCTCGCATAAAGTAGTCTTTTTCTTCTTCTGTAAATATTGGCATTAGAGGTGTCCTAACTCCCACCATTTGTGAGGTTCTGCTAATTCTACTGGAATATCACCGGCATAGTGCTGTGCTTCTTGACGAAGGATTTCCAAATGATGATCTGAATCAACACCTTCTGGAGCTACTGGTGGCATATGGGTTAAAACAAGTTTTTTGACACCAGCTTGTACTGCAATTTCACCCGCTTCTTTGGTAGTTAAATGGGCAGGATGATTTTCATTGCCTTCATAAAGATAAACATCGGCTAAGAAGAGGTCTGCTCCCTCAACAAATCCTGGTAATGCTTCAAAAAAACCTGTATCAGCTGTAAATAGCAAGATTTGACCAGTCTCACGCTCAACAATGCGAAACGCATAGCAGACAACTGGATGAACCGTCTTGATAAAAGTAATGTCAAAAGGACCGATACTCTGGGTACCATTAACATCATAGGCAATACCTTCTGAAACATCCGACAGGGTTAACTTGTTAAATTCAGACTCATCTTCATTGTGTGCATAGATAGGAAGCACTCTAGGTTTCCATAAATGCTTTGGATACAGCTGACGGTAATGACGTAATACTCCCAAATCTGCGACATGATCTGGGTGATAATGACTGATTAAGACTGCGTCCAAGTCTAAAGGACTAATTTCCTTTTCCAATTCATTTAATGAACGCGACCCAGCATCCATCAAAAGTTGAAAGCCATCATGTCCCGTTAATAAATAAGACGTCGTCCCCTCATTGTTATAAGGGTAGCCTCCCCAGCATCCAAGTGTTGTAAGTTTCATCTGCAAAACCACCTTTCTCAACTCTTATTATATCAAAAAATCATCTCATAATTGGTTTATGCAAATGCTTTAACGAATCGTTAGGTCACTTAAAAAAGGTATAAAGCCAAACCAAAAACATGATAACAGAACCATAACGAACCAACTTGAGATATCTTGGCCGCTGATAAACGGCTACTGTATCAGGGACTTTAGGAAAAATAGCAAAACTGGCAGACCAGATGAGCTGCCCCACTGTCACCCAACTATTATTTTTTAGGACAACAATACCGAAAACCGATAACACCGCAACCACTAAGGCTAAACGATTGAATTGTTGCCAGAAAGTCCAGTTTTTAAGATCAAACACACTTTTCCCTCCTTATCTAGTCATTAAACACTCGAATACGTGGCCATCTTTGCTGCCAATTTTTCTTAGTCACCCGCTCTTGATAAACCTTCATACGTTTGGTTGAAGCCTTATAGTGCGGTGTTGGATGAATCTCAAACTGATAGATAGCTGCTAGGCCATATGGAGCAAAAAATTCTAAGGTATTACCGACCTTTCGAAGCGCTACTGCCGTTGCTGTTTCCGGATATTTCCTAATAGCATCTCTGGTTGACTTATAAGGACTCGTCTCAGGGTTATGCGTATGCATATAAACCTGATTTTTAAGCTCCCAAAGATAGCTGGGATAGCTTTGCTTTAACGTCTCTTGAATAATCATTGTTTGATCATAAGAAATATCTGGATCATAGAAAACCACATCAAGATCAGTCTCAGAATCAAAGCCTGGTAAACCGGAATATAGGTTCCATATATAATTTCTGACTGCCCCTGCTGCTAACCAAGAATCCTCTAATTGTAAATCTTCAATAATCTTTAAAATGTGCATCATCTTCTGATCAGCTTTCAGCAGCTCTAAAAAATCATTTTCTATCATGGCTTCATTATAACACAAAAGCCTTAGCAGGATTGCCAAGGCTTCTGATCTTAGTTTTCTTTTGTTAAAATTTCCAAGGTTTCAATCAAGTTATCTTGGTGAACTTCTATACTGTCACCAGTTGCTTTGATCTTAACTTCAACGATGCCGTCAGTAGCTTTCTTACCGACAGTTACTCGGATTGGAAGACCAATCAAATCACTATCAGAGAACTTAGACCCTACACGTTCGTTGCGGTCATCTGTCAAGACCTCGTAGCCTTTAGCCATCAACGTACTTTCGATATTTTGTGTCAAGTCATTAGCCAGTTCATCCTTTGTATTCACCGTAATCAAGTGAACATCAAACGGCGCCAATTCCTTAGGGAAATTAATGCCCCAAGCAAAGCGATAATCACCTTTTGGTGTTTTATTCACAAAGAGGCGGGCATGCTGCTCGATAACAGCTGACAAGATACGACTAACACCGATACCGTAACAGCCCATAACAATTGGTACTGCGCGACCATTCTCATCAAGAATATTGGCACCCATACTATCGGAGTATCGAGTTCCGAGTTTAAAAATATGTCCGATTTCAATACCACGTGCAAATTGAAGAGTGCCTTTACCATCTGGAGAAACTTCGCCCTCTTTGACTTCACGAATATCAACATATTCTGCTTTGAAGTCACGCTCAGCATTGACACCAGTCAAGTGGAAACCATCTTGGTTAGCCCCAACAACAACATTAGCAGTATTCTGCACCTTCAAATCAGCAATAATGCGTACCTGTTCTGGAAGATTGACCGGCCCAAGAGAACCAAAACCAGCTCCAAATACTGAACGAACCTCATCTTCAGTAGCTGCCTCAAGGAAATCAGCTCCCAGATAGTTTTTCAATTTAACATCATTGACTTGATCGTTACCAACAAGAAGGGCAACGACAAGTTCACCATCAGCATTAAATACGAGGGTTTTAAGTGTCTCTTCTTCATTGATATCAAGGAATGCTGCCACATCATTAATCGTTTTACAATTTGGCGTTTCGACTTGAACAAGAGAGTCCTGTGACAGTACTCTAGAACTTGGTCTAAACTCACTAGTTGCCATTTCAAGGTTAGCGGCATAATCTGACTCTGTTGAGTAAGCAATCGTATCTTCACCAGAAACCAACCACGATGCCAACTCTTCTTTGATTTTTTCCAAAACATCTTCTGGAATATCTTGAATAGATGGAATAGATTTATCCAAGATCACCCAACGGTCCAAATCTGTGCGGTCAGGTGTCACAGCCATAAATTCTTGGGAGTCTTTTCCTCCCATCGCACCACCATCTCCAATAATACCTTTAAAATCAAGACCTGAACGTTTAAAGATAGCTTCATAAGCTTGACGGTAAGCTTCATAAGCAATATCTAGATCTTCGTAGTCCTTGTGAAAACTATAACCATCTTTCATGATAAATTCACGCGTACGAAGAAGACCATTACGCGGACGTTTTTCATCACGATATTTCGATTGAATTTGGTAAAGGTTAAGTGGTAATTGTTTATAAGATTTAACCGAATCGCGAACTAAATACGTAAGGGTTTCTTCATGGGTTGGGCCCAAGATAAAATCTGATTGATCGCGGTTTTTGAGTTTGTAGAGGTCTTCACCATAAGTGTCGTAACGACCAGACTCGCGCCAAAGATCAGCTGTCAAAAGAGCTGGGGCTAACATTTCAACGGCACCAATTTTGTCAAATTCTTGACGCATGATGGTCTTGAATTTTTCAATAACACGGTTAGCCAATGGTAAATAAGCGTAAATACCAGCAGAGACTTGGCGAACATAACCAGCACGTACCATAAGAGCGTGACTGATAACTTGAGCATCACTAGGCATCTCGCGAAGTGTAGGAATAAGCATATTAGATTGTTTCATATTTAAGATATAATGCCCACAAATGTGCGATAAAGTAGAAACGTTGATCTTTTGGAAAACACTGTACAACTTTTTTTAGCACAACTATTAGGGCGTGTTCTGTTTTGTCATAAAAACGAACACATTTCCTTTCTATTTTACATTAATCGTTTTGTCACTTTAGAAAAAGGCTCTTATGATGTCGTTCCAGGTAACAGCAATCATCAAGACTACCATAATACCGACACCAGCTAGCGTGACATAAGTTTCCACTTCTTGGCTAAGCGGTTTGCGGCGAATCGCTTCAATGATATTAATGAAAATCTTTCCACCATCAAGGGCTGGAATGGGAACGAGATTAAAGATACCCAAGTTGATTGATAACATAGCCATGAGATATAAAAGGTCAACCAGACCGCTCTTAGCAGCTTGATTAGACATTTGATACATAGCAACAGGACCACCTAGCTTATTTAAGCTAAAGTCAGTAATCAAGTTTTTGAGAGCGCGAACTATAAGGGTTGCGCCATTCCAAGATTCTCGAAGCCCACCAACAATTTTATCCATAAATCCTGTTTTTAAGCCTGGCATGACACCAATTAGGTAGGTACCATTTGACTTTTTCGGACGAATTTGGAGTTCACGTTCTTGACCACTTGCTGTGGCTACTAAGACGTCAATACTGTCGCCTTTTTTCAAGTTACGTGTATTCTTGTCGACTGCCTTTGTCAAATCTTCCCAATTAGAGACTTTCATTGATCCGATTCGCAAAATTCGATCTCCATTTTGCACACCAGCCACCTGCATGGCCCCGCCATCTGAAACTCTGACTTGGTTGCTATCAGGATTTGGAGTACCGCCTTGGACAAACATCATGATAATAAATACCAAGGCTCCTAAAATGAAATTATTCATCGGACCAGCAAAGTTGGTCATCATGCGCCCCAAAACGGTCGCATTTTGGTACTGGACATCAAGTGGAGCAATGCGAACCTCTGTTCCATCTTCTTCGATGATTGTCGCATCGTGATCAACGCCATAGGTTCTTGTTTCATCTAGGACGAGACCTGTAATCGTCAGTTTGTCTTCCAAATCATAATCCGTAACATTCATAGGAAGACTTGTCTGCTCTAGATGCTTCTGGGATAGGTTTATCCGTTTTACCAGACCATCTTTATTCAAAGTTAATGTAACAGGGGTACCCGTTTTGATCTCAGTTGTATCATCTCCCCATCCGGCCATTCTGACATATCCTCCAAGAGGAAAGGCACGAATGGTATAGGCCGTGCCATCTTTACCAGTATGTGCAAAAATTTTTGGTCCCATACCAACTGCGAATTCACGAACTAAAATACCAGACTTTTTGGCAAAATAGAAGTGACCAAACTCATGGACGACTACTAAAATACCAAAAATAATAATAAAAGCTAATAATCCTTGCATAAGACTTGCTCCTTTTCAGTCTAGAATAGTCCAAATAAGTGCATGATAGGAAAAACAAAAATCATGCTATCAAAGCGATCAAGAATGCCGCCGTGTCCAGGAATAAGTTTGCCAGAGTCTTTAACTGCAAAGCGACGTTTGATGGCACTTTCCACCAAATCACCAAATTGCGCAAAAATACTAAAAATAGCCACTAAAATCAGCATGACAAAAAAATGATGCGGGGCATAAACGTCTTTATCAAAGAGCATGAAGATCAAGGAAACTACCACTGCAGATAAAATACCGCCTAAACTTCCTTCAATGGTCTTGTTGGGAGATACTTTGGGAAGTAATTTTCGTTGTCCAAATTGACGTCCAATTAAGTAAGCACCTGTATCAGTAGCCCAAACAATAAACAAGGCTAGGAAAACTTTATCCAAACCAGCCATTCGAGCATTGACAAGGTTTTGGAAACCAATCCCAACATACAGACTAGACAACATAGGAAATGCCGCATCATCAAAGGCATAGGTTTCACTTGAAATAACTGTCCCTGCTAAAACAAAGAACATCATCAAACCAAAGACAGTAAAGCTACCATCCACAGGTAAAAAAGTTAAGTAATTTTGCAAAGGGACGACTAATGAAAAGGCAGCTAGCATTGCCAGTACCCCCTCAAATGAAAAAACTTCTAGTCGTCTCATACGGAGAAGTTCCGAAACAGCAATCATGGCTAAAACACCAATAAATAGCTGAAAGGGTAAGTCTCCAATCAACAAGAATGGAACAAAGATTGCCAAGGCAATAGCTCCCCAAATCACACGTTGTTTCATTAAAAATTCCTTTCTGGATTACAGGCCACCAAATCGACGATGTCTGCGGTTATAATCTGAAATAGCTTCTTTAAGGGCAGATTCATCAAAATCTGGCCACAGCTTATCGGTAAAGTAGAGTTCACTGTAGGCAATCTGCCAAGGAAGGAAATTACTAGTACGCAACTCTCCACTGGTACGGATCACCAAATCAGGATCACGATATAGGTAAGGGAGTTGACTAGTCATCAAATGACCAGAAATAAGGTCTTCTGTAATGTCTCCTGGATTCAAACGAGCATCTAGCACATCCTGAGCTATTTCACGAACAGTTTCCACAATCTCTGCCCTACCACCATAATTCAGTGCAAAATTAAGCACTAGGCCAGAGTTATGTCGCGTCTTTTCCAATGCCTTTTCAAGAGCTACCTGCGTTTCTTGAGGAAGTCGCCGACGCTCCCCAATCATTTGAATACGGACATTATTCTTGTGCAATTCCGGAACATATTTATCAAAGAATTCGACAGGAAGGTTCATGATAAAAGCCACTTCATCTTCTGGGCGTGACCAATTTTCTGTCGAGAAAGCATAAACGGTCAAAACTTTGACACCTAGCTCAGAGGCAGCAATCGTAACGTTTTGCAGGGCGTTCATCCCTGCCCTGTGACCCATAACTCGTGGTTGGAGACGTTTTTTAGCCCAACGACCATTGCCATCCATAATAATCCCAATATGTTTTGGAATCTTATCAAGAATCAATTCTGTATTTTTTCGTTTTAATCCAAACATCTGTCTTCCTTCATCAAAGCATAATCACTTTATTTTACCATATTTTAAGGCTATTTAGCCATGTTTTGTATCATCCTTCTCGAGGAAATGCTTATCTTCAATGAAAATCAGACGAAGCGGCACCGATGCAGATAAAGCTGATGTCCATCAAGTCAAAAATGTATTAATTTACTGTTCATTAAATAGCAATCTAGCCAATCGTGTGACGTATCCTTATTTGTAGAGTCTTAAGAATTTCCTTTAAATATACATCGTCACTTTCAACTTGCCCCTCACAAATACTATCTACGTCTCAGTTCCTTGTCTGGAACTTAAGTCATTTGACTATAAAATAAAAAGAGTGACAAAAGCTTAGTTTCCTAAAAACTACTTTTGTCACCATCTTTAGTCTATTGGTAAAATGATCAGCTGCTTTACTTTAACGTTTTGACCGACTAATCATCTAATCATCTCCCCATAAAAATCAGCTTGGTTCAATGGCTGAATCGTTTGTGATATCAGTCTTAACAGCTGGTTCATCGACGAGTCCAATTTCACCTGGAATATCCCCGCCTTTTGTCACTACGCGCTTAATAGCTGAAAGTTCAAAAGTTAGGTACACTCCATCAACATCAAGAACAATTTTTTGTTCCGCTTGATTGACTTCATCAACGACTCCGTAAAGGCCACCAATGGTAACCACTTCGTCACCTTTAGCGAGGGCATTCATTTGATCCTGACGCTCTTTAGCTGCTTTTTTCTGTTGACGGGTAGTCAAATACATCATTCCCGCCATAACAACGACCATAATTAGTAATGTTGGTGACATTCTTATTCTCCTTCAAAGATAGATTCCCTACTATTATAGTAAAAAAAGAGCCAACAAACAAGGTTAGCTCTGCTATTTCTTTTAAAATCAGCCTAAAGTCTTAGCCGATAAAGTCAAGGATGTCCTTTTCAGAAAGTGAGGAATCGCAAACCACACGTACCTGACCTTTTTCAGCTACAAGAAGACCTGGAACGGTTTTAATGCCATACTTGTCGCGGAGAGCTTGGATGGATTCCATTTGTGAGCTATCTTCTGAATGAAGATAATGAACATTAAGATGATTAGCTTTGACGACATTGGTCAATTTAGGTTCAAAGCGCTGACAGTATGGGCAGGTTGGGCGACCAACAAAGAGAATGACTTTTTCTTGATTCTTGATAGCCTCTTCAGCTGCCACTGCTGAAATAGGGTTAAAAGCTGATGCAAATGCTGACATATTAAATCCTCACTTTACGTTGTTTTCTTATATTTTACACCTAAAAAAGAAGAGATTCAATTATCTGAAACGTAGTTGGATATGATCATGTAAACTTCTTGGCAAACTTCTTCGAGTGTTTTATCATTCGTATCTATCACTGTGGTATTATCCTTCGATAAGAACCATGCTCTTTTTATTGGCAAGAGATTTTCAAGTTGAAACTCAAAAAAGGAACGGCTTCTCGTTTTATCCCGTTTTTTCCGCTGTCGTAACTCTAAATCACTCGCATCAAGGTATATCACAAGGTCAGGCAGACAAGGTTCTAAGTCATTTAGTTTGTTTATCAGTTGCGGACTTAGTTGCCAATCTTTCCCACATGCTTTAGGATAAAATCGCGTATAAAAATCAATTTCTTCCGCACCAAAATCCATCAAAACAAGTTTCTTATCCGCTACCTTTTCGTAACGAGAAATTTCATGATCAATCCATAACCCTTGTATGATTTGATAATCATCATAATTATCCTTGTCCAATTGATCCTGTTTTATTTTGGTAATGACTCCTATAACATCTTCATAGCTGATCGTCACACCCGGAAGTCTCTTTGTGATAGCCTTTAAAACACTTGTTTTTCCAACAGCCATAGAACCCTGTAAGGAAATAATCATTTCAATTCTTTCTAGCAAAATAGGGGTGACTAAGCTACCCCACTGTTAAATCTTAAATCAATCATCATAACCATGAGGGTGACTTGAATGCCATGCCCACGCTGTTTCGATGATTTTGTCGATATTATCAAATCGCGGTTCCCAACCGAGTACCTCGCGTGCCTTGCTTGATTCTGCAATAAGACTGTCTGGATCACCTGGACGACGTTCTGCCATTTCAAGTGGAATCTCCTTACCTGTCACGCGGCGAGCTGCTTCCACAATTTCTAGATTTGAAAATCCTGTTGATGACCCGAGGTTAAAAGCAGTAGATTCATTGCCCTCTCGGAGATACCTCACCGCCAAAAGGTGGGCATCAGCCAAGTCAAATGGGTGAACATAATCGCGGACATTGGTCCCATCTTTAGTGTCATAATCCGATCCGAAGATTGAAATTTTCTCCCGTTGACCAAGAGCGACTTGAAGCACAATAGGCAAGAGATGAGTTTCTGGACGATGGTCTTCACCGATAGAACCGTCTGGCTTGTCACCAGCAACATTGAAGTAGCGAAGAGGCACAAACTTGATTCCATAAGCCTGATCTGCCCACTTCATGATAGTTTCCATCATGAGTTTACTTTCACCGTATGGGTTAATAGGCCTTTGTGGTGTGGTTTCTTTGATTGGCAATTCTTCTGGGATACCGTAGGTAGCCGCTGTTGAAGAAAAGACGATGTATTTTACATCACAGTCATTCATCACTTCTAACAGTTTGACCATGCCAACTGTGTTATTATCAAAGTATTTCAAAGGGTCTGTCATGGATTCTGCCACTAGAGAAAAAGCAGCAAAGTGGATAACAGCATCAATGTCAGGATTTTCCTTAAAGACCTGACGCATAAAGTCTTGGTCTGCCAAATCACCTTCATAAAACGTTGCTTCTGGATGAACAGCTGCACGATGCCCTGTCACCAAGTTATCGACCACAACAACTTTTTCAGCTGTTGTTTCGACTAATCGATCGACCATGTGAGAGCCAATGTAACCAGCTCCACCTAACACTAATACTCCCATAGTTTTCCTATCTTTCTAAACATTGACAATGCCAATACTTTCTACAAAACGCATAAAGTCTGCTAGATTTTTATAGACACCTGCATCTTCTAAAACTCGTGCAAAGGTTTGTCCCACTGCTTGATGGACAATTTCTGACACGTTTTCTAGACTGACTTCTGGATGAGTCTTTTTCAATCGATCCGCCCAGTCTTTATGATAGTCTGCTATTTCATTGTACTGGTTGAGAAGGTATTTTTCAACTTCTAAAAGTTCGTCTTTGAGTCGCGGTGGCAAAATAGCCAAGCCCATCACTTCGATCAATCCAATGTTTTCTTTTTTGATATGCTGAACATCAGCATGAGGATGATAGACACCGTCTGGATGTTCTGGTGACGTATGATTATCACGCAAGACTAAGTCCAACTGGAAACGACCATTTTGACGACGAGCAATAGGCGTAATCGTGTGGTGCGGGGTATCGCCTGTGTAGGCAACAATATCTGCCTGACTATCGCTATAATCACGCCAAGCTAACCGGATTTGCTCTGCCAAGGCTACTAAGTCTTCTTTGCTATCTGCAGTTAAACGTAACACAGACATAGGCCAATTAACAATACCAGCTTCAACCCTTTCAAATCCTTTAAAGGTGAAGGGTTTGATGATTTCTGCCACTTCCATCGGAAAAACGTGACGGCCTGCTTGATAGTGATTGTGCGTCAAGATAGAACCACCAACAATAGGCAAGTCTGCGTTTGATCCAACAAAATACCCCGGTAGCAAATCCACAATATCCAAAAGTTGTTCAAAGGTTTTTTGACTAATGACCATGGGGACATGTTGCGTATTTAAAACGATGCTATGCTCATTAAAGTAGGCATAAGGTGAATACTGAAAGCCCCATTCTTCGTCGCCTAAGGGTAAACGAATAACACGGTGATTGGCTCGGGCGGGATGATCCAATCGTCCCTGATAGCCTTCATTTTCCATACAGAGTTGACACTTGGGATAGCTGGAAGCTTTCATAAGTTTTGCCGCAGCAATAGCTTTGGGATCTTTCTCTGGCTTTGACAAATTGATGGTGATTTCTAAATCGCCGTATTTAGATGAGGTTTTAAAGGCGATATTTTTGGAAATAGCTGCCAACTTGATGTAGTCATTTCTTTGAGAAAGGGCGTAAAAGTCAGCGATAGCTTTTTCTGGTGATTGTTCATACGTTTCCCAAAAGTTTTCGTTGACCTTGCTTGGAATAGGTGTGATAAAATTCATCAATTCAGCACCCAGAGAGTCTCTTTCTTCAAGCAGGGTACCTACTTTGCCGTTTGCCACAGCCGCGTCAAGCAAGTCTTCCTTCAAATCAATCAAGGGCTTTGACTGGCTGTTAGGATTTCCACTAACCTCACCAACGAGGGCTAAAACCCGGTTAAAAAGATAAAAAGCGTCTTGTTCAGTATAATCACCAAGTTCAATGACCTTAGTGACAAATGCATCAATAACTGTCATGATTTACTTTCTTTCTAAAACATGGGAGCCACCAGCAATCTCAGCGATGTAAAATTCAGGGGCATAACCAACGACCTCGGTGTAGACTTTACCAACATTTTCTTTAAATTCATCTACTTTGTCTTTGGCAACAATGGCAATGCCACAGCCCCCAAAACCTGCTCCTGTCATGCGTGCTCCTAAAACACCTTCTTGTTCCCAAGCTGTATGCGCCAAAGTATCTAATTCGAGACCTGTCACTTGGTAGTCGTGTTCGAGTGAAACGTGTGAAGCATTGATGAGACGTCCAAAACTTTGCAAATCACCTGAAACTAGGGCTTCTTTAGCGTTAAGTGTGCGTTGGTTTTCAAAAACAGCGTGGCGGGCACGTTTAAGACGATTGTCATCTTTGATGAGATAAGCATACTGATCAAAGGTGTCAGCATCCAATTCGCCCAGAGTTTGAATATCCAATTCTTTATTTAACTCTTCAACCGCTTTTTCGCATTCAGAGCGTCGTTCGTTGTACTTAGAATCCGCTAATTCACGGCGTTTGTTGGTGTTCATGATGACAATGACATTGTCTCCCAAGTCAAGAGGTACCAAATCATATTCAAGTGTATTGGTATCAAGATAAATCGCTTGTTTATTTGCCCCCATACCAATCGCAAACTGATCCATGATACCAGAATTGACACCGATAAAGTCGTTTTCTGTTTGTTTACCAATTTTTACTAAATCGAGACGGTCTAAATTCAAGTCAAAGAGTTCTTCTGCGACAATCCCTGTCAACAGCTCCAAGGAGGCTGAGGAGGAAAGACCAGAACCATTAGGAATATTTCCCTTAACATACAATTCAAAACCAGTATCAATGGTATGTCCTGCTTCTTGCAAGAATTTGATGACACCTTTAGGATAGTTAGTCCAATTATCTGCCTTGTCAAAAACCAAGTGATCTAAATCAATGTCAATAATTCCTAACTCGTCGAAATTAGCTGAATAAAAGCGTAAAGTCTTATCGTTACGCTTACGAGCAGCCCCATAGGTTCCCAAGGTAATGGCGGCAGGGAAAACATGGCCTCCATTGTAGTCTGTGTGCTCACCTATCAAGTTGATGCGCCCAGGTGAAAAGAAGGTCGCGTCTGCTTTCGTACCAAAAATGTCAGTAAAAGATTGTTTTAATGCCTGTGATGTCATGAGAATATCTCCTTTTATCATTTCTTAGTTTTATTGTAAGCTGAGTAAGCTAGCTTGACAATATTTTTACTAAATTTTTACTAATTTAATCGCTAATTTGATACAATAGAGATACAATAACTAACTTGGAGAATAAAAATGGCAACTTTGAAGGATATTGCAGGCCTAGCTAACGTGTCTCAAGCAACAGTATCTCGTGTTTTAAATCAAGATCCGACACTTTCTGTTGGAGAAAAAACGAGACACCGCATTTTAACGATAGCAGACGACTTAGGCTATCAAAAGCATTTAAAAACACTAAATGCACCAAAAGTGCGCCATAAGATTGCTATTATACAATGGTATACTGAGCAAGAAGAACTTAATGACCTCTATTATCACGCTATCCGTCTAGGTATTGAGAAGCGCTCACAAGACTTACAGTATGATATTATCCGTTTTTTCAATCAAGAACCTGAAAAGTTACCAGAAGAAACCATTGGAATGATTGCTATTGGCAAATTTAGTAGCCAACAAATCAAACGATTTGAGACCTATCATGATAATTTGGTCTTTGTCGATAGTGACACACTCACAAAAGGCTATCATTGCATCACTACTGATTTTGAAAATGCCGTTATTGCTGTGGTTGATCATTTTATGAGCAAGGGCTTGACTAAGATTGGCATGATTGCCGGCGAAGAAAAAACCAACGATGGACTGGAGAGTTTGATAGATCCACGCTTTCGCACTTTCCGTAATTACACTATCGAGCAAGGAATCTACGACCCCACTAGTATCTTTGTGGGGCAATTCTCAGCTGAATCCGGCTATCAACTAATGACACAGGCCATTCAAACCCTTGACGAAGACTTACCCACAGCCTTTTTCATCGCAAATGATACGCTAGCCGTTGGAGCTTTACGGGCGCTGCAAGAAAATAACGTTAAGGTTCCTAGTGATGTTCAATTGATTTCTTTCAATGATACAGCCATTACCAAACAGGTGTACCCAACCTTATCGAGCGTTACGGTCTTTACAAACGAGATGGGGCAGACAGCTGTCGACGTTCTTAATCGACAAGCCATCAACCCTAGACCAGTTGCTACGGTGACCAAATTGGGAACACAATTAACTTTGAGAGAAAGTAGTCTATAACTAAACAGTCTAGGAAAACAAAAAAAAACGGACAAGCCTTCTCATCATTAGATGACCGACTTGTTCGTTTTGATTTTATCTTATTTTAACCCCTAGATTATTTTGTGACTGTTAGCGACGTCTTTATACCCATTTGACCATGAGAAAACATCCATCAATGACCAGATGAAGCCCACTCTTAATCCCATAACCACAGCTTGCTGATTATTGGTATCTTTTACTAATGCAACATTCGTGTTAAGGGATCTTATCAATTCATACATAATCTAAAAAACCTCCTTTTTTCAACTGCAATACAAAAGAGACTACAAATAAACCTAAGCTAATAACAGCATTAACCCAAATTTATTCATAGTCTCGCCTAGTCTAACCAGTTACGAACCACTTATTTCAATGTTATATTATCAAATAATATCTAATTGTAAATTATTTTTTTTATTTTTTATAATTATTTTCTGTTTTATAAGGAGTACCTATTAGTAACTCTTATGGTCAAATAAAGGTACTTCCTTATAAATATTAGAGATATCAATCTAAATAATTGTTTATAAAATGATTCTTTATCGCTAAAGCACATGCTCCCATGGCTCCCTTAAAGGAATCATATTCTAAAACTTGGTAGTGAATGTCATGATTTTGTTCAACAATACGAATGGATTGTTCTAGCTTAGTTTGTAGCTGAGTAGCAATCAAGGATTCTTCAAATAACTTACCATGAACATAAACAGCATCAAGATTTAACATCATCGTCGCATTATTAATCTGCAATGCTAAATAGTCAACAGCCTGTTCAATAATCCGATGTATTATTTCATCACCCATCATGTATGCTGATAAAACATGATTAATTGTCAATTGTGAAGCTGAATCGACTAACAATTGTAAGTAAAACGCCCTTCCTGACTCATAAGCAATTCGGGATTTTTTTAAAATCCAAGTAATGCTCGCATAAGTTTGTAAACAACCTGTTTTTCCACATTCACATTGTTGACCTTCTGGGTTTACAGTAATGTGTCCAACCTCTCCAACTAGATAGTTTCGATCCCCATAGAGCTTTCCTTCATAAACATAAGCCGCAAAAATTCCTCTACGCAAATTCAGAAATAAAAAGTTATGACCTTCCAATTTTGAACTCAAATATAACTCAGTCAATGCCATGCATTTAACATTATTTTTTACAAAAACTGGTATTGAAAAACTGGATAACAACAAGGCAATGTCAAATTGACTCCATAGCGGATTATTCGATGCAATTGTCTGACTATCTTTTTCAAAATGACCCGGGATAGCAATCCCAATAGCTTGAATAGAAAAATGAGCATGAGACGTTAAGAAGGTAGATATTGCTTCTCGAACATTATTAACCGTCAAGGGAAAAGTTGGATCAAATCTAAGTGAAACTCCTTCTTCTAGTACGCTTGTCCCTAAGTTATCAGTTAGACAAATGGTCATCTTATGTTCACTTAGCTCTACTCCTATATAATGAGAATAATTCGGTGCCACCTCAAGCAAAACTTTCTTACGTCCTGAACCAGTGTGAAGCCCAGCTTCTCCTAACTCTTTTATGACACCTTCTTTTATCAAATAAGCTGTCACTTCAGTCATCGTTGCTGGTGTAATACCTAATAGACGTGATAATTCTGCTCTGGATAAAGGACCTCTCGTGTACAGACTCTCTAAAATTTGATTACGTTGTAACTTTTGTTTCTTAGATAAGCTCATCTGTTCTCCTCTTAAGTAATCTTTTTTTTATTTATATTATCTAAAAAAGCCGCTTCCATAAAGAAGTCGGCTAATATTATCTCGATTGATACAGCTCTACAATCTCTTTCGCCAAATCAACAAAAGTAATAGCAGTCATAAGGTGGTCTTGACTGTGAACGGTTAATAAAGTCAATTCCAACTTCTCACCCTGAGCTTCTTGGGTTAATAAATTTGTCTGTGCCTTATGTGCCTCAATAAGTGATGTTTGAGCCCTATCTAATTGAGTACTAGCAAGATTAAAATCTTTCTTTTTAGCAGCAGCAATAGCTTCCATTGCATTACTTTTAGCCTCACCACTATTCATAATCAATCCCATAATGGACTCTAAATTAATTTCTGTCACAGTTTTCTCCTAATCCAAAAGCTCTAAAGCTGTCTGCAAGACTTTGCTACCGTTCATCATACCATAATCTTGCATATTAATAACCGCTAAAGGAATGTTATAGGGCGCTAGTTTTTTAGCCATATTACTTTCTTCATAGCGAACCTGAGGTCCCAAAAGGACAACATCAATAAGATTTTCAGCAATTTCTTTATCCACTTCAGCAACTGATACCGCATAAATCTTAGATTCAATCCCCTGTTCTTTAGCAGCCTCTTGCATTTTTGTAACTAGTAAGCTAGTTGACATCCCAGCAGCACAAGCTAATAAAATTGTTTTCATAACTTTTCCTTCCTATCGGTTAATAGAGCGACCAATCATCGCCAATGTATGTCTTTGGCCGCGGATTGCTTTACTCATGGTGAAAATATTTTCAACCGGTGCTAAACCACCATATCCTGCATCCCCAATATGTTGAATATCTACACCGCAAATTTTATTTTGTAATGCCATATAGCGGATAGTCTCTGGTTCTGAACTCTCTTGGCTCGTTCCAATAGCTGTCATCACTAAGGCTCCATGTTTATGAGAAATCTTAACCATCTCTGTCAATTCGTTTGCTTGAAAGCCTGGGACACTTCCGACTGATGGAGCTAAGATGACATCAGCACCAGCATCAATTAATTCTTTCACGACTTCAAGATCAGCAACAGGCTCATCAACCCCCGCAGCATGCATTTTCCCTGCGAAAATCAATCCCGAAAATTCCTTCTTAGCTAATCTCACGCTTTCAATGATAGCCTGATTAGTGACTCCAGTTCCTGGATTTCCAGTAAAGCAGACGAAATTAAAACCAAGTTTATCAAGTTCTGCAATGGTTTCTTGTCTAGCCTGACGACCGATTGATATTTCTAATTTTTCATCCATCATTTCTGCAGATAAATCGACTGGTTCTAAATTTATGCCAATCGGTCGACCTACCAAATGATGAAGTCGTCGAACAAAGTCCCGACGGTTCCTTGCTTTATCCTTTTGTTCTAAAAAATCACCTTTAATGGTATCTAAACCAGATACAATAGGCTCAAAAACATCAATACCATTGAGCAAAATCAAGTCTGCTCCAAAGGCTCTTGCCATTTCAGCATTAGTACATTCAGCTATGTAAGGTTCACGAGGGGCAACATTTTCTGAAAGAATAATGCGCCCTTCAGAAGCTTTTAGACTTTGTTTCAATTCAGACGCAGACATGGTCAGAATCTCTGACGCGTCGCAACTTAAAAATCTCTTGACCACAATATCACACCTTCTTTTTCAATATCTATGTCCTATCTAAAAAACGTTACTGCTTTTCTACTTCTTGTTTCTTAAATTGTTTCTCAACCGCTATAAAGAAAGGTAAGTATAGAGCTATATCAATAATAATTAATAAAATCTGTAAAAGCGAACCCATTATACTTCCTGTTGTCAAAAAACCTGAAAGAATAGGAGGCATTGTCCATGATGCTTCTGCCCGAGTTAGTGGAACGAGTCCTGAAGACATTGCTAACCAAGCTACAAATGTATTTACGATTGGAGCTATGATAAATGGCACTAATAAAGCAACATTCATCACAACTGGCAAACCAAACATCGTTGGCTCATTGATATTAAATAGTCCTGGAACTACCGTTAATGGTGCCAAAGCTTTGGTTTGTTTGCTACCATTTTTCTTTCGTGCATACCATCCAATTGCTAAAACAAGACCGATAGTCGCACCACCACCGCCAATATAGACAAAGTTATCCATAAACGGTGTCGTAAAGATTTCTTTTAGTGGTTCACCTGCTTGGTAAGCTTCAACATTAGCGGCTAAATTATCAATCCAAGTTGGTTTCATAATAGCATTGACAGTATTTCCACCATGAATTCCTACAAACCAAAATAATGAATTGAGTCCAGCTAATAACATCACTCCAAATACATTACCGCCAATCAGTCTTAACGGACCTCCAACAAGCGATTGAGCCAATTCATGTAAGTTAGGAAGGTTGTTCGCATCTAAAATCCCATAGACTGTTAACCACATTGTAATAATCGCAGCCCCAGGAATGATTGCTGAAAAGCTACGAGAGACTGCAGGCGGTACTGCAGGTGGCAATTTAATTTGAATATTACGTTTGATAAACCAATCATAGATAGCAGCACTTATCAATCCCAAAATAATCGCTATAAAAACACCTTTAGCTGCCATATATGATGCTGTAATACCGCCAGGAATAACCAAACCCTCAGGTAAAGTGATACCTGGATTAGCTTGAGCAACAGTTTCTCCATTCACATATGGTGTCACTGTAATGAAGGAGGCTAAAGAAATTAACCCTGAAGCAACCCCATCTACTTTTTCTTGGTTAGAATAACTGTAAGCAATTCCAAAGGCTGAAACCAAGCCTAATAAACTAAAACTGCCATCAACCCCTTTCCAAAGGTAACCGGCGATTCCAATATCGTTGAGCCAATTTTCCCAACCAGGTACCGGAAAAGAAGCCACAATCATAAAGATTGAACCGATAATTAACAAAGGCATAGAAAGTGTAATTCCATCGCGAATAGCTACCAAAGCCTTATTAGAACTTAGTTTTGCAGCGATTGGCATAAGTTTTTGTTCAATAAATGTGTTAAAAAAATCCATTTTCATTCTCCATTTTTTGTATTGAGTTAATCAACAAATAAGAAACTATCACTATTGATTTGAGTATAGACTTTTCTTCGATTGGATAATTTTATAGTATCGTTAGGGTTTGCAAATACAATTCCATAATCTGTATTCTTATCAATAATTTCTGTAGGATTTTGCCATCTCCATCCTGAGGGTAACTTGATTGTTGATAGTTCTTGTCCTACTCTTGCTTCTAGTTGATGAGGCAAAACAATAAGCTGACTTGATTCTCGTGTCATCTTATAAATTGGAAATCCTTTACTATCATAATCAGACTTCAATGGAATGGAAGTGTAATATATGTTATAAACACCTGGCTCTAACTGTGCAATTTTTTCTGCTTTACTTGAGTTTTCCACAACATTTGTTACTTCATTGCGACCAGCTTCTGCGCCTTGGTTTATAAACATGTATTCATTGTCAATAGAATAGTCAACTTTATAATCGGAATTGTTAATTGAAATCCCCTCTAATAAATCAGGAATTGTGCCTTGAATCACTGTGACATTCCTAACACCAGAAATAATTGGCTTATCAGCGTAATAGTTTAACATCGACTGTTTTTGTTCTTCATTCTGCAACCATCTTACCCAATCAACTTCAACAGTTTGACCAGCAAGGTTATTTCCAGCATCTCCAGGCCAATTACCACCAGTGGCTAAATTAAATTGGATAAATTGTGGACGATTAAAAGCTTTCTTTAAAGCTTGAGAACGCTCAGATTTATCATACACGAGTGTATTATAAATGACATCATCTACATACCACTCAATACGATCCTCAGACCAATTAATTCCAAAAATATGATAGTCCTCTGAAAAATCTTCATTTAATGATAAGTTACCACTATAGCCAGACCCTACATTTCCATCATTATCTGCATCTGCCCCTGGGAAAAAGAAGTGGGGTGTTCCGTATACCGTTTTATTACCACTACCATTTTCTGTTCCCGTTAATTCCATAATATCAATTTCACCAGTCGACGGCCAATTGTATCCTTGGCCACTTTCAATTCTTCCATCTAAATTAAAATCTGCTCCTAGTGTCCAGAAAGCAGGAAAAACACCCTTTCCTTTAGGTAATTTCATCCTTGCTTCAATTCTGCCATACAGAAATTCTTGTTTCCCAGAGGTTCTAATACTTCCTGAATTATATTTGACTAATCTTGCTCTGTCTCCATGTTTATCTTTATTATAATATTGATCTTCAATTGGACGATCTGTTACTGTGAGAACCAACTTCCCATCTTTTACAGTGACATTTTCCGCACTACTACTATAATGTTGTTGTTCATTGCCACGAATATTACCTAATTCATAACCCCAAATATTATCATTTAACTTACTCTCTGAAAATGTATCTTTCCATATTTCATCATATTTGGTATCTTCAAAAATTTTTAAACTATTCATTTTAATGGTAGTATTTATAGTCTCTAAATCATTACTGTTTTCATGCCATTTTACTAATCCTATGTGCGTTTTATAACTTTCTGCTGTAAATGTTATTTCTTGCAATGACCAGTCCTCTAGGGAGTCTTGCATTTGATTAACACCCTTTCCTCCCTCTAAAGTTTTTTGAGTTCCATCAGCAGAAATAGATTTTATATCAAAAAATGCTCCGTTTGCTTTACTATTTCCCAAAACATCAATTTTTAGGTCAGCAATTGCTCTATAAGTTTTCCCTGGTATGGTATTTACTTCGAATAGTATAAAATCATTCGTCGAATTTATTTTGGTTTTATATATGGTATTTCCATTTTCGTTTATTTTATAATCTTTATAGTCTTTATCTCTATATATCACAGAAGTTGGTTTATTAGACACGAAATCTCCTGATTCAAATGATGGATTATTAACAAGATTTAAATCTTGTATCTCAGCGTTTTGAACAAAATCACCATCCGAAACAGAATATTCATTAGCATCTAGAACCTCTTCTTTTGCTGCATTCTCTGACGGGGATGTTTCAGCTGACCTCATATTTTCATGAGCTTCTCCAACTGATGGATTACTAAGAATATGTAAATCCTGTATAGCAGCATTTTGAACAAAATTACCATCCGAAACAGAAAATTCATTGGCATCTAGAACCTCTTTTTTTGCTGCATTCTCCGACTGTGATGTTTCGGCTGACAGCATATTTTCATGAACTTCTCTAACTGTTGTTACTTCCGATTTACTACTATACGCTTCTGCGCTAGCAATAGTTCCTGAACACAAAAAGAATATTCCAATTGCAACCGAACAAACACCAATTGTATATTTCCTAATAGAAAAAATGTTTTGTGAATTTAGTTGTTCTTTCATAACTAAATCTCCTTTTAAAAACGGGGATGTTTTAATTATATTTTATAACTTTTTTTGTTAGTTGTAAACGTTTTTTTTATAAAATAATATTTATAAGCACTTGATTGCAATTTCAAATGTTGGAAAAAACTCTGATCGTTAAGAGAAAATACCAAAAGGTCTATCCACTTTGATATACTCCCCTTAGAGTGAACAGTGAACAAACAAACAGTTCACTAGAAACTATGAGGGGAGTTTTCATATGTCAAAAAGTCTGAAATCAGTAAAGGGAAAACAGATGATTATAGACCTCTATCTAAAAGATAAGAAATCAATGGGGTAACTGATTCAAACTTATGGTATCAGTGACACTACACCAGATAACACGCTCAATCTCTCGTGATGGGAAGTGCATCAACAATGCGCTGATTGAGAGCTTCTTTGGTCGTTTTAAAACGGACTGCTATGAGTTTATAGTCAAATAAATTAACTTTGATACATCGTCACTTTCGACTTGCCCTACTCATACTCAAAGAAAATCAAGCACTGTCCGCATCTTTCTGTTCCTTGTCTGAAAGGTAATTTATTTTTTGACTATAAAACTTACAAGACCTTCGGAGATCTAGCGATACCTGTATTTATTTTTACAATAACCAGCGTTTCAAAAAGAAACACAACTGCCTCACTCCTCTTGAAATGAGGAACAAGGCAGTTGTGTTTCTTTTATTATTCCATTGTCCACTTAACTGGGAGCAGTTCAGAATTAGCAACTCTGTTTTATTTTTAGTTATATCTCTTAACTACAACTGTTGATTCAGTCACTGATATAAGCAATCTCTGATAAATAGATTCTTTAATTCCCTTAGAAATTCAACAATCCTTAAGTAAGGAATCATAGATTACCTCTCTAGCATTTATTTTATTTGAGAAATTTCATTCATATTATAAATTATCTTATTAGGCGAGTATGCGTTTTTGTTTTATTGAACAACACAACTACTAGCTATCGATAAGGCAAAAATCACTGAAATAAAATTAGAATTTCACTTTTGCATCTGCTTGAAGAAAAAGCCTATTTCGGACAAGTTTCTTCTTTTTTCTTTATGTTAAAAAACAAAAAACCTCTTAGAAACACTATCATATCAATATTTCTAAGAGGTTTATTATTTAATGATATAAAGGTCAATTCCTCGATATTTTCATGTTCGAGAGGGTTTGTCTACGTTCTGATACTCAATAAAAATCAAAAGCAGACTAGGCGACACAGATAGCAGATAGAATTGAAGGTCGTCACATCAAGTCAACAAAGTCAACTTTTGATTTTCGAAGAGTATGAGACAGAAACCCTGTTCTACCTTTTCTCTAGCATCCTATTTCTCATCTGTATCAAGGGACATCAACCCTTATTAAGGTCTAGCAACCTTCACACAAAAGCCATCCCAAGGTTTCAAGGTTTGAGTATTAACCACTTGCTTAATATCAGTATTTGAGATAATGGTCTCCTGAACAGGGCAGGTTAGTTTGATAGCTTGCTCTTGGTCAGAGAGATTAACCACCACCAAGTAGGTTTCAGCTTCAGTATAGCGTTTATAGGCAAACACTTTATCTTCTGTATCGAGCAATTCGAAATCAGCATCCACTAGCCATTCTGCTTCCTTGCGTAAGGCAACCAGTGCTTGATAAGTATAAAAGATTGAGTCAGGATCTTCCAAAGCAGCTGCTACATTAATCGTTTGATAGTTTGGATTGACAGGTAACCAAGTCTTTTCGGTCTCCGAAAAGCCGGCTTGTGCTGCGTTACTCCACTGCATTGGTGTCCGAGCGTTATCACGACCGATCACTCGGATACTGTCCATGATTTGTGATAAGTCCTTCCCATCTTCCAAGGCTTCTTTGGCATAGTTTAAAGACTCAATATCTTCTAATTGCTCTAAATCTTCAAAAGGATAGTTGGTCATGCCAATTTCTTCACCCTGATAGATATAAGGCGTTCCGCGCATCAAATGTAGTAAAATTGCTAAAGCCTTAGCTGACTTTTCACGATAAATCCCAGTATCACCCCAGATAGACAAGACGCGAGGTAAATCATGATTGTTCCAAAAGAGGGAATTCCAGCCTTGTCCTAATTCTAATTGGGTTTGCCACTTGTTGAAGATACGCTTGAGTGCCGGCACATCTAAGCCTTCTGCATAATCCCATTTTGGTCGATCCGGCTTGTGCTGTAAGCCAATATGCTCAAATTGAAAGACCATAGATAATTCCTGATTATCCGGATTAGAGTACTGTTTGGCAATTTCAGGCGTTGCTCCCCAAGTCTCTCCGACTGTCAATAAATCATACTTACCAAAGCTGGCCTGATTCATTTCTTTTAGGTAATCATGCAATTTTGGCCCATTTTCACGAATCTTCTGATCAGGGAGTTTTCCGAGAAGATCAATGACATCCATCCGAAAACCACCAATGCCCTTATCAATCCAAAAATTCATCATATCATAGATTTTATGGCGCAATTCTTCATTTTCCCAGTTGAGATCAGGTTGTTTTTTACTAAAAAGATGTAAATAATACTGACCCGACTTATCATCGTATTCCCAAGCAGAACCGGAGAAAGTAGAGACTAGATCATTAGGCTGATCACGCCAGATATAATAGTCCCTCTCAGGGCTATCTGCGTTGTCACGCGCTTCAATAAACCAAGCATGTTCGTCAGACGTATGATTGACCACCAAATCCATGATAATCTTAATCCCACGCTGATTAGCTTGATTAAGAAGTTCTTCCATATCACTCATGTCGCCAAAAATGTCTGCAATGGCTTCATAATCAGAAATATCATAGCCATTGTCATCCATAGGACTCTGATAAACTGGAGACAGCCAAATAGCCGTGATACCAAGTTTTTCAAGGTAATCAAGCTTTGAAATAATCCCTTGAAGATCACCAATCCCATCTCCATTAGAATCCATGAAAGATTTAGGGTAAATTTGATAAATTGTAGCCGAATGCCACCAATGTTTTTTCATAAAAAAACCTTTCTTATGCTCGAAGACAATCAAAATGAGGCCAGGCTATGACCTGCCGACAGTGCTGACGTGCAGCAAGGCAAGATCCATAAGGTGCTATTTTGATGTTCAAAGAGTGTTATTTAAAAAATCAGATTATTAGATCACTAAGATAGCAAAATCCTCAGTGATCAGCACTGAAGATTCTGTTTTCTTAAGCGTTGCTCTATTCATTAACCAAATTAACGAATGGCTTTCTCTGTTTCAATGTCAAAGAAATGCCCTTTGGCAACGTTAAAGGTTAGACTAACTTGTTCGCCTGGATTGTGGAAATCACGCGCATCAACTCGAGAAGCAAATTCTGTTTGACCTAACTTCACATAAAGCATTGTTTCGGAACCTAGTAACTCTGACACCAAAACTTCAGCATTTACTTGTGCATTTGGATAGGTATCTTTGACTAGCAGATCTCCTGAAATATCCTCGGGACGAATACCGAAAACGACTTTTTTACCTTTATAGCCTTTAGCTTCTAACAGTTTTTCTTGTCCCTCTGGTATAGCAATGTTAAGCCCGTCATCACTGACAATAAAGCCATCTTTAACGACTACTTCAAAGAAGTTCATAGCTGGGCTACCGATAAAGCCTGCGACAAACTTGTTAGCAGGTGTATTGTAAAGTTCTTGAGGTGTACCAACTTGCTCAATTCTACCAATAGTACCATTGCCTTGAGGATTTTTGGTAGCGCTCATAATAACGATACGGTCAGCAAGCGTCATCGCTTCCGTCTGGTCATGGGTAACATAGATCGTTGTTGATCCGATACGTTGGTGGATTTTAGCAATTTCAGCACGCATTGACACGCGAAGTTTAGCATCCAAGTTTGACAATGGTTCATCCATAAGGAAAACTTTGGCATCACGAACGATAGCACGTCCCATAGCCACACGTTGACGCTGACCACCAGACAAATCAGCAGGCTTGCGATCTAGGAATTCTGTCAAACCAAGAATTTGAGCTGCTTCTTTAACACGTGTATCGATGTCGGCTTTTTTGTATTTACGTAATTTAAGCCCAAAAGCCATATTATCATAAACACTCATGTGTGGGTAAAGAGCATAGTTTTGGAAAACCATCGCAATATCACGATCTTTAGGAGACTTATCATTGACAACCTCACCATCAATTTTGAATTCTCCTTCAGAAATATCTTCAAGACCAGCAATCATACGAAGTGTCGTTGATTTCCCACATCCTGATGGCCCAACAAAAACGATAAACTCTTTGTCCTTAATGTCCAAATTGAAGTCTTCAACCGCATAGTGATCTGTATTTGGGTATTTTTTATGAATATGATTTAAATTTAATTCAACCATGTTTTCTCCTTTGATATCCTTCTAAACTTATAGTTAGACTATTTATTGGTGCTTTAAGTATAACAAAGTTAGCGCTTTCAAGATATAGTCATACTTTCCAAAACGATTTGTGCAAGATGACCAAAAAGAAAAGAACTAGACAAAATCTAATTCTCAATCGATAAAGCAATCGAAATACTGTATTGATCCGAGCTAAAAATAAACTCTTAAAACTACAATCCAATCAAATAATAATAGGACATCAATACCTCAAGAAAAATATCGTTACTGGGCAGTACTTTTCTGAGATATTTCACAAAATTATAGTGAACCTACCACCCAATTTTATATGTTTGGTTGTACTATAGTTGTTTCAGACTCAACAAGAAATCACATCAGACGAGGCGATACCGATAGTGGTAGAACTGACGTTCAGCGAATCAAGTCAACAAGCGCTGAATATGATTGTTAAAGAAAATTAATAAGCCTTTTGCGAGTTTTTCTTCAACTTGAAACTGGACCAACCCTAGTTTTTCAGAATCAATAAATAGGCTAAGGCTAAATCATCTAAATTCTTAAGATTTAGTCCGGTCGTTTGATAAAATTTGTCCAAGCGATATTGAAGAGAATTCCGATGAATAAAAAGTCGTTGGGCTGTTTGCACTAGATTGCCATGCTCCTGCCACATAGCAATAACCAAATCACGACCGTCTTTTAGCCTATCCATAAGCGCTAGCAACTTCTGGTTAAGCAAGGCAATATCCTTTTTCTTAGCCAAAGACCAGAGAAGAGCTTGCGCAAATGTTGTTATCAACTGCTGGGCGTTCTCTTCACGAGATTCTTGAAACATGGCATATTCCATGCTCAGAATGCTCTGTAAATCCTGCTCTGAAAATCCCGTCCAAGCATTCCCAATAGATGCCTTTAAAGAAAGGCCAAAATCACCTTCAATCGTTGGAAGCAAATCCTTGATGATGTCTGAAGAATCCTGTAAGTCACTGGCAGCCAGAACCAAAAGAGATTGATGATCCGATAATTCTGTTACAAGTAGACTATTTGGAAAAATATCTTTCAAGAGACATTGCAATTCAGAAGACAAAGGCGAAGGATGGTGCCAATAAATGATTTGCAAATCCTTTTCAGCAATCGGCAAAGGAGTCTCACCTTGCAAAAAAGACAGCCAACTGTTATCAGAGTTTGCTCCTTCTTCACCCAAGGACAAGAGCTGAATGAGGGCCAGTTCTCTCTCAGTCAGGTCGGCTTTAGGCAAATGAAGAAAGCCCTGATCTAGCGGTAAGACAAGAACATCCTGATCAGCAGTGGCAACATCAGACAACATCGCTCCAGGAAACAAATCACTAAGCACTATAAAATTCCCTTTCCTATTGAGGTTTAGTATGATTATAGCATAGAAAATGGTCAATCAAAAAAGAAAATAAGGTACCTTAGTATTTTACCTTATTTTTAACTTTTATCACCTCAACACGATTCAACCTCACATCATCAATCCCGACCTCAAGAGAAAAACTAAGAGGATTTTCCCCTTCTTTCAGCGCAACTGTTTGTCCAATTGGCTGATAATAATCAGAAGGCAATAATGTCATCTGTTCTTCGTTACCATTAACCATGAAAACTATAGAGACAGGATTATCGTCTGTATATATATCCACAGTTTTCACATAAGCTAAAACGGTGTACTCTCCAGCTTCTTTGACTGAAATATCAAAAAAAGCTTTTTCTTTGGTATCCGAAAAACCGGTCACACTTGTTTTTTCAGGTAAAGACCCGTCTTTTTCTAATTTTAACCCTTTACTTAATTGGGCGTCTTTAGCAAGGTAAACATTTCTTTTCGTATCACCTGCAGGAAGACTTATCTTATCTGTATCTTTGAGTGGTATCATTTTCTGGATAACACCATTTTTGACTTCCAGGGGTTGCATGCGAATTGACCTAGACCAACCTGAATGGGACCACCTGGCAGCATGATAGATTAACCAATCTCTTCCCTTATCATCTTTTACAAAAGAGTTGTGCCCCGGACCAAACGTCTCGTTTGTTTTAGTAAAAATGGGGGCTTTCGATTTTGACCAATTGCTTGATTTCATAGGATCATCAGAAGCAGATAAAGTCATTAAACCAATACTATAATCATCATCCCAACTTCCACTGGCAGAATAAGTCAGATTGACCTTATCACCAATTACTAAGATTTCGGGGGCTTCGTTGATGAGGGGGTTCTGCTTGGTTTCCCAATCGAATTCTGGTTTAGAAATGAGTTGACGCTTGCCTGCAATCGCTGTTGGACTGGACATTTTTGCAATATAAAGGTTCTGTGCCACATTTTCATAGCCTTCCCAGCCAGACCAGATAAAATAAAGACCACTATTTAGGCTCAAGACTGTACCATCGATAGCAAATTTATCATCCATGCCAGCTATGGGCTTCAAATCCCAACTTCCTTGATAGGGATCTTTAGAAGGGTTGGTAATAGCATACATACGATGGGTTTCACCCAATTTATTAAGGGCTACATAAATAACCCATTGCCCATCAATATAATGTAGCTCTGGAGCCCAGGCACTTTCAAACTCACTGGGCATGTCCCAAATCACTTTTTCTTGACCCAAAGCTACGGTACTCAGTTGATTAGATTTCCAAAGCATCACATTATTCCCCGTTGTTTTGGTGTAGTAGTAGGTGTCGTCTTTTTTACATACCCAAGGATCAGCACCATTGCTATCAATTAGAGGAGATAGTCCTGAACTTTTTTGAGTTCTTTCTTTCTCTTTGGAGCATCCTGCAACTACGGCCATGAGAAAAATAAGCAAACAGATAACTTTTTTCATAAGCTCGCCCTACCTTATTCTACATTTGGCACATGGAAGCGGTCATTAATTTCTTTTATTTTAGACAAATCGCATTTAGCTTTGCGATCGTAGGTTAATAATCCATTGATTTCTTGTTCAACATCGGTAATTTGAGTATAGCAGTACCCCCAAAGACCTTTAGAAGCGTAGAGAGCCTCCATAATTCGCTCGTAATCCTCCAAGAATTCAGCCTCACTATTTACTTTGGTATATCCCCAACCTTCTTGATTAGAGACCTCGTAGGCAATGCCGCCAAATTCTGTTAGTAATATCGGCTGATTTTGATATGAGAAGCCATCTGCAAAAATCGGCCAAGCAGTTGAGGGACGACCAAGCAAGTTTTCGCGACTAGATAGGGTTTCTTTATAGTAGTCATACTTAGCTTTTTCGCCTTTTTGACCGTGCATGTAATTATGAATGGCAACAATGTCTGTCTCTGTCGCAGCCCAGCCGTCGTTTGAAATAACAAGACGTGATTTGTCAATAGAGCGAAGATAGTGATAAATGGCTTGAGAGAAATGTTGTTCTTGACGATCGTGAGAAATGTTTGGCACTCCCCAACTCTCATTGATAGGTACCCAAGTGAGGAGCGATGGGTGATTGTAATCTCTCTCAACAATCTCTGACCATTCTCTCATCAAACGATTGACCGATGTCCTTGTGTAAAGTGGTGGCGCAGCACATTCTCCCCAAACGACAAAGCCTAGCACATCTGCCCAATACAAAAATCGTGGATCTTCTGTTTTTTGGTGTTTCCGGCAACCATTGAAACCCATTTTTTTGGATAGCTCAATGTCTTTCACAAAGTCACGATCATCTGGAGCAGTCAACAAACCACTTGGCCAGTAGCCTTGATCTAAGACTAATTTCTGATAGAAAGGTTTATTATTGAGGTAAATCATGCCGTTTTGCGTATGAATTTTTCTAAAACCAAAATAGGACGATACCTTGTCTAATACCTCATCATTTTCATCAAATAACGACAGTTTAACATCAAAAAGATTTGGATTTTCCGGTGTCCAACTCCTACCATCGTCATGGAAGTTGGTAGCAAAAATATGATTTTGAAGAACATCGACATCAACATCAACTTTATGAGACAAAACCTTCTGGTGACCCTCGCTTATCAAGGTATCTCCATATTGAACACGATACTGAAAGGTTTTTCCTAGAAGTTTTTTCCCTATTAAATATGCTTCAATCTCCACTTTTCCTGCATCGTAATCAATATGATAGTAAGCTCGGTCAATATAGTTCTCCGATACTTCTTCCAACCAAACGGTCTGCCAAATACCAGTAGAGTTGGTATACCAAATCCCACGTGATTCTTTTTCCCAAAATTGTTTCCCACGAGGCATTTCTTCATCATCATGTTGATCCTTAGCACGAACAACCAAAAGTTGACTTACCCCTTCCACTAAGGCGTCTGTCACATCCACTTCAAATGGTGTGTTCCCACCTAAATGGCTTGCGACAAGTTGACCATTTAGGAAAATCTGCGCTTCATAATCAACTGCCCCAAAATGTACAATCAACCGCTTATCATCTTTTTTGACATAGTCAAAACAGCGACGGTACCACACAATATCATGAACTTTGCGATCATTAATACCACTCGCTTGCGATTGATATACAAAAGGAACTTCGATTGTACGAGTAAAGAAATCATTTTCCGATACAAACCATTTTTCGCGAATCCCTAAATCATTATCATCAAATTCAAAATCCCATTGTCCGTTTAGATTTGTCCAATTGTCCCTTTGAAATTGTGGACGTGGGTATTCTTTTCTTTTCATTTCTAAAAACTCCTTACCATTACTTCATTCCGCTTTGTAAAGACATCGATTGCATAAAGTACTTTTGAGCTACTAAGTATAGTAAAAACGTAGGAACTAGCGCTAAAATAGCTCCAGCAGTTGATAAACCTGGGAAGGTTTGGTACTGTCCTTGCAACAATTGCAAACCTGGTGTGATTGGCATGCGGCTAACATCTGTCATTACGATTGATGGCCACAAAAAGTCATTCCATGATGCTGTAAAGCTAAACAAAGCAACAACTAACAAGATAGGCTTAATTAAGGGTAAAATAATATGCCAGAAAATCTGAAATTCATTTGCTCCATCAATATAGGCTGATTCGTCCAATTCCACCGGAATAGCTCTCATAAATTGCCTTACTAAAAACACATTGTAAACACTTGCCAGACCTGGTACAATGATGGCTAAAAAAGTATTCGCCCAGCCTAAACTACTGATAATTTTGAAATTCGGAATAAGGTTAATGACCGTCGGAAACATCATGCTTCCCAGCAGCACTGAAAAAACAAAATCTCTTCCCGGCCATTGAACCCGAGTAAAGCCATAGGCTGCAAAAGCAGTTATAAAAACAGTTAAAACCATAAAGGCGGTGGAAATAATCAATGAGTTCATAAACCATTGAAACACAGGTGAAGCTTCGCTGTTATTCATCAGCGTAGCGTAATTTTCAAAGGTCCATGCCTTTGGAAGAAAGCTAAATCCAGAAGAGGCAATTTCATTTTGTGATTTGAAAGAAGTAAACACTGCCCAGATAAGAGGTAATATCCAAAATAGGCAAACAACAGATAGAATGATGAAGGATACGTTTTTAGCTAATTTTGATTGTTTCATTATTCTTTCTCCTATTTATTCATTTTACGTACAGCTATGAATTGGAATACAGATACGAGCATAATTCCCAAACCTAGCAAAATTGACATTGCAGACGCCATACCAGCTTGTGGAATACCTGAACTAAAGGCTGCTTGTTGAATGTACATGAGTAACACACTAGTTGAGCCGTTAGGGCCACCATTAGTCAACATCAGCGGTTGACCGTAAACATTCAATTGAGCGATTGATGTCATGACGGTAGTAAACAATAATTGATCTCGGATACTTGGTAACTGGATACTGAAAAAAATGCGCTTGCGACTGGCACCATCAATTTGAGCGGCTTCAATCATTTCTGAGTTAACACCATTGAGAGAGGCAACGTAAATGATAAGATTGCTCCCCATAGTCCACCAAACCGTCACCAAAGCTAGAGAAAACCAAGCCCAAGGTTGCTCACCAGTAAAGAAAATATCTAGTCCAAATAAACTTTGCGGTCCGTAAGAAATGCTGAGTAAGAAAGCCCAGATAATCATAACGGCAGAGATAGCAAACAGACTGGGCATATATAAAACGGCTTGGAAGAATCCCATAAATCTAGGTTTATTCATCAATAACACTGCTAAAAATAGTGGTACAATGATACAAAATGGCACGGTTATCAAAGCGAATAAGAAGGTGTGTCGAAAGCCTTCTACAAACTGAGTATGCCAAATCGATGTCTTATCAAACAAGATTGTCTTAAAATTTTCTAACCCTACCCAGATGGGAGTTGAATAGATATCCCAATTAGTAAACGAAACATATAACCCCATTACTGCTGGCAGTAAGAAAAAAGTAATAAATAAGACTAGGAAAGGTGAGACAAACAACAAGGTCCACCAACTCCATTTTTTCTGAAGTTTATTTTTTTTCATAACTTTATTTCCTCATTTATAAATTAAAAGACAAGTTATTGCAGATCATAGATTTCCAACAACTTGTCTTTCTATTAGAAGGAAAACTTTCTAATATTAATTATTTAGCAATTTGAGATGCAACGGTTTGTTGAATTTTGGTAAAGGTATCATCGATGTCTGCCTTGCCATCCAACATATCCATACCTTTTGGATCAAAGGCTGTCATAAATGGCGACATCCCTGGATCTGTATTGATTGTGATAGCTTTTTGTGCTTTCTCGTCAGTTACAAGGAATGATTGCGGAAGTTTGGTGTAGGCTTCATTATCTTGCATGGCAAGTGAGGTTGGATTAGCTCCTGATTTTACAATTTCATCTTGATTGGATTGTAACCAAGTGAGGAAGTCAACCATCCCTTTTTCGAGATTTTTAGAACGACCATCATTTGTTTTGAAAATAGCAAATTGTCCAGCTCCCGAAGCATTGACCACTTTGTTTTCGTCCCATTGTAACGTTAGCGTTTCGCCCCATTCAAAATCTTTAATTTCTTGATACTGACTCAACATCCAAGTTCCTTCTGGATTAAAGATAACTTTTCCGTTCATGAAGGCTTTAACAGCATCTTTTCCACTCGGTACGACATAACCTTTGGAATAAAGGTTTTTCCATTCTCCCCAAGCTTTCTTAGCTGTTTTGTTATCAATGTTGAATTTGCCGTCACCATCACGCCATTTACCGCCCATTTGAAGGTAAATATTCATGAAGTTTTGGGATGCCCAGTCATTACTTGTTGCATAAATGCCATCTTTTTTAGCAGCTTCTCCAGCCTTTTCAACCTCTGCATAGGTAACAATGCCATCATCCAAAGCTCCCGAAGCGTATTTATCGACAAGATCCTTGTTGTAATACATTACCCAAGTATCCATCTTGTCTGGAACACCATATTGCTTTCCATCTAACGTCCCAATTTCCCAAGCTGCGGGCACGTATTGTTTGGCATTAATATCGGAATCCTTGATAAGAGAATCCCAGCTATCCAAAACACCTAAATCTTTATAGTAAGGCAACTGTTCCGAAGCTAATTCTGCAATATCTGGCAAGCCCTTTCCTGATTTTCCAGCCGTTGTTAATTTTTGTTTCAAGGTATCAGCTTTCATTGGAACCATTTTTACTTTGTAAGCTGGATTTGTATCGTTGTAACGACTAATAGTCTTTTGATAATTTTCTAAATCAGGTCCTGAAAAAGCAGACCAAACTGTAATAGTCCCCGTTTTATCACCTGTGGTTTGTTTGGTATTGCTCCCTTTATCACCACCATTACCACATGCAGCCAGTAAGAATGCGCTTGATAAGGCCACACCTGTCATTAACCATGCTTTTTTCTTCATTTTGTTTCCCTTTCGTTTTCTATTTAAAGAAAATGATGTAATGTATTTTTTGGTATTCAAAAAACGTTTTTTGTATACTCTTATTATATTCCCGAAAGTAAGCGCTGTCAATGTAAAAACACCCTTTCTAGATTTCTTTTTTTGGAAATTGACTTTTGAAAGAAAGCGTTTTATAATAATGTTATACTGCTTAAAGGAGATCCATATGGATATAGATATTAAACAGCAAAATGAAAAAGCATTATCTATCTTCCAAGCTTTATCACACGTTGATCGCTTAAAAATTATTGAACTGATTGAATTTCAAAACATTCCTATCAATCGCTTAAAAAAGAAGTTGCAAATCAGCTCTTCGAGTCTTAGTAAACATCTCAAAATTTTAGAAAACGCTGATTTGATTTCCTTGACTTATGGAAAAAATGAATTCTGGAAGCAAAAATTTGTCAGTTTGAATACTGATACTATTAACATACATTTTCCGCAATGCGTTTTCCCCGAACTCTTTAAAATCCGAGAAAGTGTCCGAATTGGACATTTCTTAGACTTTTCAGCTGCTCCCTCTTGTGGTTTAGCCACATCCCAAAAAGTAATTGGACGCATTGATGATTCGAAATCTTTTCTCAATCAAAACAGAGTTGATGCCAGTCTTATCTGGCTTAGTCAAGGATTTTTGGAGTACAAAATTCCCAAACCTTTAAAAAATGGTGACAAAATAGAAATGCTCGACATCAGTTTAGAAGTCGCCTCAGAATTTCCCATTTCCAATAATACTTGGCCAACCAGTTTAAAACTTATCTTAAACAGTATCCCAATTGGTACTATGACCATCCCTGGTAATTTTTCAGATGTGCGAGGTGTCTACACACCATCTTGGTGGGCAGATGAATTCAGCCAGTATGGTCTTTTAAAACATATTCGCATCAACCATTCCGACACTTCCATCGATGGTGTCAAAGTTTCTGACCACAATTTGACAGAAACTAAAATTGAAAACGAAGATTTTATCACTTTTAGACTCGAAGTGGGACAAATTGAAAACCGATATGGTGGATTAACTATTTTTGGTGAAAATTGGGGCAACCATCCTCAAGACATCAATTTTGATTTTTACGTATCACAGAAAGGAACCACAAATGCTACAAACACAAGACATCGAAACTACTAAGGGCACTATTACCAACATTATTTTGTCGAATAATAAAGAAACTTCTGTTATTGTTTCCAATCTAGGGGCAACGCTTCTCAACTTCAATACTCAAGATAAAAATGGAAAACAACGAGACATTGTTTTGGGTTTTGACACTATCGAAGAATACTTTGATAATACCGACACCTACTTTGGAGCCAGTGTTGGACGTGTTGCCAATCGGACAGAAACAGCCAGTTTTTCACTCGATGGGGAAACGTTCCAAATTGATAAAAACGAAGGAAACAACAACCTGCACAGTGGCCCCAAGGGCTATCAAACACGTATTTGGGAAGTCGAAGCCTTAGATGAATCAAATAATCAAGTCACTTTCAAACTAGATAGTCCTGATGGCGATCAAGGTTATCCAGGACATTTGATTTTAAAAATCACCTACCAGCTTACTGATGATAACCAGCTAAGAATAACTTATCAAGCATTATCTGATAAAGATACCCCATTAAGCCCGACTAACCACTCTTACTTCAACTTAAATGGCCACGCTTCTGGTAGTATCGAGAATCATCTTCTTCAATTAAATGCTAGCGCCTATACTCCAATTAAAGATTCGACATCCATTCCTACGGGACAGATTGTCAATGTCGAAGGTACACCGTTTGATTTTAGAAAGCCTAAAACCATCGGACAGGATATCAATCAAGCTTTTGACCAATTACAATTTGCCGGCGGATACGATCATAATCTTGTCCTAGATAATCCAAATTTACAAACGGCTTTTGCGACAGTTGTTGGGGATAAAACTGGCATCAAACTGGAAGCTTTTACTGATTTGCCAGGAGTCCAGTTCTATACAGGTAATTTTCTCAATAACCACCCCGGAAAAAATCAAGCAACCTATGGCAAACGTCATGGCTTCTGCCTCGAAACACAATTTTTCCCAAATGCTATTAACATCCCCAATTTCCCTTCTCCAGTTTTGAAAGCTAACGAGACTAACAGCTATCAAACAATCTATAAAGTAAGTATAGACTAAAAAAGTCCACTTGTAGCAATACAAGCGGGCTTTTCTCAAAACGGATTATAAAATCTCCCTCCATTCGCATAGAACAACGAGATAGCTATCGCAACTATAATGAGACTGATAATAATTAGGAGCGTATCTTTCCTGGTCCACGCTTTAGCTTGATACCAGCTCCTTTTGCGATAGCGGCCAAAGCGACGCAATTCCATAGCAGTAGAGATAGTTTCGATGCGTTCTAAAGATGAAAAAATCAGTGGTGTCATCATTTGGATATTACCTTTAATTCTGGTCAACAACGATGCTTTCTTAGACAACTCTAAGCCCCTAGCCTCTTGAGCTTTTCGGATAGTCCCAAAATCTTCTTGTAAATCCGGAATGTAACGCATCGTCAAGCTAACGGCATAAGCAAAACGATAAGGAAGTCCTAATTGATTGAGGCTGGAGGCAAACTGGCTAGGGTGTGTGGTGAGTAGAAAAATAACAGCTAAAGGAAGTGTTGATACATACTTGACAGCCACGTTAAAGAGATAAAAAAGCTCTTCTAAAGTCACATCATAAGACCCAGGACCATCTATGAGAAGCGTTTTAGAATCATACAAGCTCACCCCATACTGTGGCGCAAAAAGATAAATCATAACGACGTTTAAGAGGGCAAAGAAGCCAACAAAAGCAAAAACGAAGGAAACCTCTTTCCACTGGATACCGGCTTTTTTAAACAAAGCAAGCGATGCCAAACCTATAATGACTAGAAATCGAGTATCATAGCTAGTCATCACAGCTACTGAAACCAAAATGAAAAAAAGTAATTTACTTGTTCCAGACAACTGGTATAAAAAGCCTGGGCCCGGTCGATAACCTAGCAAGCGATTAGCCATGTCAGACACCTCCTTTTAAGGATTGGTAGTAAGCAGTGACTGTCTCAGGAGCCTGCCCGATTTTTTGAGCTAAATCATAGAGAGAAGTCCTCTTGAGATGGGCTTTTTTGATTAGGGCTTGATTAGATAAAATCATCTGCGGTTTGTCATCAGCAATAATGGTACGATCACTCACAACCAGACAGCGATCAGCATAGTCTAGCATCAACTGCATATCATGCGTAATCATGACAATAGTGTGACCAGCTGCACCTAACTCTTTAAGAAATGACATGATTTCTTGATAAGTTCGCTGATCTTGACCTGCCGTGGGTTCATCTAAAATGATCATTTGAGGGTTTAAAACTAAAATAGCTGCAATAGTCACGCGTTTCTTCTGACCAAATGACAAAGCTGCAATCGGCCACTTGCGGTAAGGATAAAGTCCACAAACTTTCAAGACTTCCTCGACACGCCTGGTTATCTCAGTTTCTTTGAGTCCACGTAAGCGAAGTCCCAATGCTACTTCATCCCAAATCATGGTTTGGCTGATCATTTGATTAGGATTTTGTAAAACATAACCAATCCGCTCAGCTCTTTCTTTAATGGAATCACCAATGATAGAATGACCCTCATATATCAAGTCACCTTTTATAGGCAGATAAGCACATAGCGCCTTGGCCAGCGTTGACTTTCCAGTACCATTCTTGCCAACCACAGCCAAAAGTTCCCCTTTCAAAACTGAAAAAGATAGGTCCTCTAAAACAGGATTTTCAGAGTCATACCCAGTGCTTAGCTGTCTAACTTCAAATAAAGCTGCTCCTGATTGAGAGGCGACTTCAGTTTGGATTACCGGCAGTTTCAATGCCGGCAACGTCATTTTCTGTAAATCTGCTAAATTGTCATAAGAACTCATATCAAGTCCTAATGATTTTAAAACCGTCAGATAGAGCGGTTCTCTAATTCCATTTTCAACTAATAATCTACTAGCCAACAAGTCAGTAGGGTTCCCATTATAAAGAATTTCCCCATTAGCCATCAACACAACACGGTCAATAGAAACCTCCAGAACATCTTCTAAACGATGCTCAATAATAATGGTTGTTGCACCAACTTCCTGATGCATGCGATCAATTAACTGCATGGTTTCTTGACCTGCCTTGGGATCTAAGTTTGCCAATGGCTCATCAAACAGTAAAATAGGACTCTCATCTATCAAGACACCAGCTAGGCTCACCCTTTGCTTTTGACCCCCCGACAAATCCTGAGGGCGATGATGAATCAGATTTTTTAAGTCTAGACGCTCTGTCCAATCTGACACACGCCCTATCATCTCACTTTGAGCCACGCCATCATTTTCCAAGGCGAAAGCAACATCTTCTGCTACACTAAGTCCAATAAACTGGCCATCTGGATCCTGCAAAACAGTAGACACCAAAAAAGACCGATCATAGATAGACATTTTTTCAGCCTCTTGACCAGCAATTTTTAATGTTCCAGATATACTGCCGGAATAGGTCCCAGGAATAATACCGTTTAAACATTGACCTAAGGTAGATTTTCCGCTACCTGAGGGACCTAAAATCAAAACCTTTTCACCTTGCTCAATCGTCAAATTAATCCCTTTTAGGGTTGGCTCAGACTGAGCATCATAGGTGAACGAAAAATTTTTAAAACAAATAGCGTTTGTCATTTTTGTTCTCTCATTAAAGCAAATAGGGGAGCAGGGCAATCCGATAAGCATCTAGCCATTACTCCATTGCGTCTCTGTCAAACCTTAATCTTTAGTCAAACTTCCTTTTTTAGTGCGTGTTTTAGCGTAGAGAGCCAATAACAGGCTACCTCCGATACCAACTGTTAGTAGATTAACAAGGGCTGATAAAAGACCTTGCGCATAAACTTTACTTGATGGCTCGCTATATATCATCACATCAGCATAAGGTGCCAGAAGGCCCCAGCCAAAGACATTAATCAGTACTTGTGTAGCATTAAAAAGAAGGTAATCTTTGGTCGTTACATAGCCCTTGTTAATATCAATCTTGCGACTAATCAGACCAATGACCAAGCCAACAAGCCCTGAAATCAACACCCAAGTCCACCACGGTGAGCCATATTGAAGAGCATCCTTGAGAGCGTGTCCAAGAAAACCTGAGAAAAAACCAACCGTCGGTCCATAAATCACAGCAAATAAAGCCAAAACAGCGTACTGCAACTGGATACTGGTATTAGGGATAGCAGTCGGAATATTAACCAAAATCCCAATAATGACAAAAAGTGCTGCGCCAATTCCTGTGGCAACGACCGTCTTAATAGAATTGTTTTTCATAATCTAAAAAATCCTTTTATGTAATCTTTTTGATACTAATGTGCCAGCTTGAGCCAACACCAACATTGTAGGCTTTTGCAAAAGACCCTTGATTGATTGCTAGGCCAAGACGATAGAGTGAGTTAATATATAAAATAGGCTGTCCTAGACCCACATCTGCGAAAGACTTGCCGTAAGTAACTTGATTTTGATAAATCAAGAGGTCATGATGAGAAATGGTCACCTCGAAACGATCACCGAAAGCTGGTGATAAATACTGAAATTCCTCACGACTAATCGAAGTCCACAAGGAACCAAAGCGAACATCTAAAATATCAATAGCTCCTGAAACGCGCTCTTCTGACAGCTGCGTTTCCACTTCTGCCACTTCCAAAATCTTATCAACAGAAAGTTCCGGACCAACTTCCTCAAAGGAAATATGTCCCGAAGCTAGCTTTGCACCGGTATAGGCGTAGACATCCCGACCATGGAAGGTATAAGAATGCTCCGTATTTCGACGACGATTAGCCACTTCAGAAATTTCCCGAACTGCTTTGATACCGATATGGCGCTTAATATGCGACAAGGTTCCATTATCAGGCGTAACAATGTATTGATTTTGTTCTGTCAAAGCAACGACACTCTTACGCGATGACCCAACACCTGGATCGACAACAGAGACAAATGTTGTCCCTTCAGGCCAGTATTCAATGGTCTGAAAAAGTCGGTAGCTAGCCTCAAAAATGTTGTACGGTGTGATATCATGCGTTAAATGGTGGACACCAAGACTAGGGTCTTCTTGCAAAACCACCCCAATCATAGCCGAAACCGCTCCATCGACCAAACCAAAATCTGACTGCAAAACCAAGAGTTTATTAGGCATCATTTTCCCCTCAAACATAGGACTTATCTTTTATCAAGATATTCATCTATTTTAACATGGCAAATCCCATTTAGCTATTTGGCAATTACTAGACGAGTATATAGTTTCAAGCTATAACGACATCAAACGCATTTCAAACCAATAAAGACTAAGAAAGTCTAACTCTCTAAAAAATAAATCAAGCTTGCTAAGTAGTTCCCTGGCATTTTCCAACAGTGGATACACCCACTATAGAGTTTTTGAGTGTCGAAAAAATCTCATGTGCCCTGAGACACCTCTGATTTCATTTGATTAAAAAAGACAATGTAAAGGAGTTATTTACTTTACAGCAGATTATCCACACCGAAACCAAAACTAGGTAGATAAACTGAAGGATGACTATCCGCAAAACGTTTAAAAAGCGCGAAGATTAATTCACGGACACTCTTGATTCAACTAATCCTAAATTAGAGATCATCAGTACACTCGCTAAAAAGACTAACAAACAAAGTTTAAATAACAAGAAGTGTTAATGCCTTCCAACTCAAGATGCTCGCCGATGGAACTTCAAAATAGAAACATAAAAGAGGACTAACTTATTTTCTCTAAATCTTTATCAAGGCGTCCACTACAACTAATAAAATAGAAAACAAGGTTACCTCATCAATGAGATAACCTTGTTGTAAAATCGTATGGGCACTAAATTGTTTTTCTAAGGGTCTAGTAAAGAGGATTAGTCTTCTTTACGACGACGTGATGCTGCAAAACCTAGTGAAGCAAGTGCAATAGCTGAACCTGCTACAACTGCTGTTGATGATGATTTTTCACCAGTACTTGGCAATTGATCGTTATTCGCAGCTTTTGATGCTTCTGCTTTTTCAGAAGAAGCTGTTGCTTTAGCAGCTGATGCTTTTACTTCTGATTTATCAGCAACTTTTTTAGCTCCTTTATCTGAAGCATTAGAACCATCTTTACCTTGTTCTTCTTTTTGAGAATCATCTGCTTTTGGTGCTTCTGGTTTTTCCTCTTTTGGTTGATCTTCACCTGGCTTCTCAGATTTTTGAACTTTATCAACAGCGATAAAGTCTTCGTGATGATCTGTATTAGCTAGGTCAAATGCTGCTGTACGGTAGCTGTTCAATTCATAACCTTCTGGAAC
>NZ_JBEHGL010000017.1:0-50719 GCF_040225085.1 Streptococcus jiangjianxini
ATCTATCAAGAAATCTAGTATCTCATTCATAACAAAATCCTCCACTATCTTTAGTATAGCAAAGGGGTCAAACTTATTTTATGAAACTGTTATCTGAAAACGATGGTTTCTTCATGCGTTTGTCGTGGCTTATGTTACGATTTAAATGTTGCTTTAAATATTTTTCATAAGTCGTCAGTAAGCCTTGATTTAAATGCAGATGGTGTTTTATCATGCCCAATTTTTCAAAACTTTGAATAGCCCTGTTTTGAATATCCTCAATCGTAAATGAAGTATTAAGTAGTTCTGAGAGATTAGCCATACACTCTGGATCGATATCAGGATATTTAGTTGTCGTCTGCTCTTGTTGAATCCCACTTTCATAGAAGGATTTCACCAAACGACCACGAAACTCCTGGTCCCCATAGACACTGAGGTAAATCGAAATAACCACGGCATCTTTAATTCGTCTTTGAGCAATCCCTGCAAATTTTTTCCCCATAATACTCAAATCAAAAGTTCCCGGACAATAAGATTGCGGCACTTCAAAATGTTCAATAACCGCTTCAAAATCACTAAACATGTCTCGAACCAACTCTACCATAAGAAGGTAGGCATCGTTTATAGATAATTGATTGGCATTGGGTAAAATCAAAGAAAAATTCAAAACACCATCATCTGAAATCACCCCTAGCCCACCAATATTTCGAATAATTGGTTGATACCCAAGAGTCTTAATTGCTTGTAAACCGTCTTCAAAATGGGGGACTTGTCGATCAAGCATTCCCAAAATTACAATGTTTTCCATTGGCCAAAAGTGTAGAATCATACTTTCAGGTTGCTGACTAATGTGACGTAAAAAAGTGTCTGCCCAAGCAAAAGGTTGGATTGTTTGTTTACTGGGATCTTCATAAAGACCAAAAACATTTAGCTTCAGTGGGCTGAGCAATTCTAAAGACTTGGACACTGTTTGACTCCTTTTCTAGATTCCTAATCTTATCTATGATACATCAAGTTATTGAAGAACTCAACAAATTATCATCTGCGAACTGATCAAAAAGTTTACCAATTAAGGCTTTTTTAGTACAATATGCTTATGAAAATTTTGATTACATCTGGTGGAACAACTGAAGCTATCGATTCTGTTCGTGGCATTACCAATCATTCAACTGGAAGATTGGGAAAAGTCATTGCCGAAACGTTCCTAAATCAAGGTCACGAAGTAACCTTGATGACAACCAAACAGGCCTTAAAGCCTGATAACCATCCTCATTTATCACTTAAGATCATTTCTTCTGTTGCTAGCTTACAGGAGGTTTTAGAAAGATTGGTCCCTAAGCATCAGGTGCTAATTCATGCTATGGCTGTATCTGATTATACGCCAGTTTATATGACCGACCTAGAGGAATTGAAGCAGACATCCAATATTGATCAATTGTTAGAAAAAAACAATACTGAAACCAAAATCTCTTCAAAATCTGACTATCAGGTGTTATTCTTGAAAAAAACACCCAAACTGATTTCGCAGGTTAAACAGTGGAATCCAACTATTCAGTTGATTGGTTTTAAGCTATTAGTGGATGTTTCTAAGGAAGAATTAGTATCAGTTGCGCATGAGAGTCTTAGAAAAAATAGGGCAGACTTGATCGTAGCTAATGATTTGAGTCAGATTACGCCTGATACTCACCAAGCTTGGCTGGTTGGCTATGATACTATTCAAGAAGCTAAAACTAAAAGGGAAATTGCTCAATTAATCTATAAAGAGGTGACCAAAGATGACTAAAACCATTTTATTAGCAGTTTCAGGTTCTATATCGGCTTACAAAGCAGCTGATATAACTAGTCAATTGGGAAAACTAGGATACAAGGTCCATATTCTTATGACCGAAGCTGCCACTGCATTTATAACCCCTTTAACCCTGCAAGTTCTTTCTAAAAATCCTGTGCATATGGATGTTATGGAGGAAAAAATAGCTGATCGCATTAACCATATTGACCTTGGCAAGGAAGCTGATTTGTTCATTCTTGCTCCGGCTTCTGCTAATACGATTGCTCAATTAGCAAACGGGATGGCAAATAATATGGTAACCTCAACGGCTTTAGCCTTACCCTCTTCCACTCCAAAACTGTTTGCACCTGCTATGAATACCAAGATGTATGATCATCCTGCAACACAAGCCAATATCGAACGGTTGAAATCTTATGGTTATCGTGAGATAGAACCAAAATCAGCCGTTCTTGCTTGTGGTGATATTGGACGCGGTGCTCTTGCTGATATCGATATTATTATAAAAACCATTGAGGAGACACTCTGTGAAAACAAATAAAGCTCGCCAAACAGCAACGATTGCTATTTTCTTCGCAGTCATGCTTATTATTCAACTGCTAAGTAATATGATTTTTAGTATTTGGCCTATTCCTATCAAGCCAACACTTGTACAGATTCCTGTCATTATCGCTGCTATCTTGTACGGCCCCAAAGTTGGAGCTAGTTTAGGATTTTTAATGGGATTAATGAGTCTTATTACAAATAGTATCGTCATACTACCTACTAGTTATCTCTTCTCGCCCTTTGTCGAAAATGGAAATTTAGCGTCTGCTATCATAGCACTTGTTCCCCGTGTTTTAATCGGCATTACGCCCTTCTTCGTTTATAAATGGCTCAACAATCGAATTGGTTTAGCACTCTCAGGACTTATCGGTTCCTTAACCAATACCGTATTCGTCCTTTCAGGAATTTTTGTCTTTTTCTCAACCATCTACGGCGGCAATATTCAGGCACTACTTGCCGCCATTGTCTCGTCAAATGCTATCGCTGAAATGATTATCTCTGCAGTTCTCGTTTCTGTTATGGTTCCTAGATTGGAACGATTTAAAAAATAGATAGAACCATGTAAATCTCATGGTTTTTTTTCTGTAAACATGGTATAATTGAAAGCGTTTAGAACAAATTTCAAACGACTTAAAGAACTTTAAAAGGAGTTGCTTATGACATATCAAGACACTTACAACAAATGGCTAGCTTCTGACCAGCTTCCTGATTACCTTCGCCAAGAACTGGAAGGGATGGATGAAGCGACTAAGGAAGATGCTTTCTATACAAATTTGGAATTCGGTACAGCAGGTATGCGGGGCTATATCGGTGCCGGTATTAATCGTATAAATATCTTTGTTGTTCGTCAAGCAACAGAAGGCCTAGCCAAATTGGTCGAATCCAAAGGTGACGAAGCTAAAAAACGCGGTGTAGCTATCGCTTACGATACCCGTCATTTTTCACCAGAGTTTGCCTTTGAGTCTGCACAGGTTTTGGCGGCTCATGGTATCAAGGCATACGTTTTTGAAAGTCTCCGTCCAACACCAGAGCTATCTTTTGCTGTGCGCCACTACAATGCCATCGCTGGTATCATGGTAACTGCTAGCCACAACCCTAAAGAATTTAACGGCTATAAAGTTTATGGCGAAGATGGCGGTCAAATGCCACCAGCAGATGCCTCTGCACTGACAGACTACATCCGTGGTATCGAAGATCCTTTCTCAGTTGAATTAGCGGATTTAGAAGAAAGCAAGGCTTCTGGCCTTATCACTGTTCTTGGGGAAGAGACAGATCGTCTCTACCTTGATGAGTTAAAAACCATTAATATCAACCATGACTTGATTGAACAATATGGTAAGGACATGAAAATCGTCTACACACCACTTCATGGAACTGGAGAAATGCTAGCTCGTCGTTCCTTAGCTGAAGCTGGCTTTGAATCTGTTCAAATCGTCGAAAAACAAGCAACTGTAGATCCTGATTTCTCAACGGTTGCTTCCCCAAATCCAGAAAGCCAAGCAGCCTTTGCACTTGCTGAAGAATTAGGTCGCGACATTGATGCTGACGTTCTTCTTGCGACAGACCCAGATGCTGACCGCGTTGGTGTTGAAGTGCGTCAAGCTGACGGTTCTTATTGGAATCTTTCTGGAAATCAAATTGGCGCGCTAATAGCCAAGTATGTGCTTGAAGCTCACAAAACGGCTGGTACACTTCCTGCCAATGCTGCCCTTGCTAAGTCAATCGTATCAACAGAATTGGTCACTAAAATCGCCGAAAGTTACGGTGCAACCATGTTTAACGTCTTGACAGGTTTCAAATTTATCGCTGAAAAAATCCAAGAGTTTGAGGAAACTGGCAACCATACTTATATGTTTGGTTTTGAAGAAAGCTTTGGTTACCTAATTAAGCCATTCGTGCGTGATAAGGATGCTATTCAAGCCGTTCTTATGGTTGCTGAAATCGCTGCCTACTATCGCTCTCGTGGTTTGACCCTCGCTGATGGTATTGATGAGATTTTCAAAGAATACGGCTACTTTGCAGAGAAAACCATTTCTGTCACTTTGTCTGGCAAGGATGGTGCTGAACAGATTAAAGCCATTATGTCTAAATTCCGTGACAATGCTCCTAAACAGTTCAATAAAACGGATATTGCTCTCTTTGAAGATTTCTCAGAACAAAAAGCTATTGCACTTGATGGCACAACAACGAATCTAACAACTCCTCCTTCAGATGTTCTTAAATATACTTTGACAGATGATTCATGGTTTGCAGTCCGTCCTTCAGGAACAGAACCAAAAATCAAATTCTATATCGCAACTGTTGGTGAGACTTTAGATGAAGCAAACGAAAAAGTTGCTAACATCGAAAAAGAAATTAATGACTTTGTAAAATAAGGTCACAATAAAGCGAAGAAATTCGAATTTCTAGCCCTATCATTTCTGTAGTGGGTAACGCACCCGCAGAGGTTCTAGGGCTTTTTCGGTGTCAAAAAGTTCCATATGACTTCTAATGAATCTTATCCATTTAATCATTTTTGGTCAAATTTAGGTACCTTGGTCCTTTTACCAATATTATCTCGTGCTTTCAATGTTTATTTTGTATATTTTTATCAAAAACGCTCCTATTTGTCATGACTCATTCTATTTTTAAAGTTCTATTACTAACACATTTTTGATTTATGCAAGGATATAAAAAAGAAATTTTATGATGAAATAGTTTAAAGGTGTTTTGCAACAAGAACAACAATCATAAAACCAGCAATTCAAAGTCCCGAATTGCTGGTTTTATATTATTCTTGCGCTGTCTGCATTTGATAATAGAACCCTTTTTTAGCCATTAATGCTTCATGGTTACCGTATTCGACAATATCTCCCTGAACCATCACCAAAATCACATCGGCATTGCGAATGGTTGATAAACGATGGGCAATGATAAAGCTAGTTTTCCCCTCCATCAAACTAGCAAAAGCATCCTGTACCAGCAACTCAGTCCTTGTATCAATGGATGAGGTTGCTTCATCTAAAATTAATAATTTAGGATCTTTCAAGAAGACACGAGCAATAGTCAATAATTGTCGTTGTCCTTGAGATAAAGAAGAACCGCCATCCGTCAGATAAGTGTCATAGCCCTTAGGCAATTGTTCGATAAAGAAATGAGCATTGGCGGCCTTAGCTGCAGCAATCACTTCTTCCCTTGAGGAGTCTGGTTTTCCATAGGCGATATTATCATGAACAGTAGCTGTTTTTAACCAGGTTTCTTGAAGCACCATACCAATCTGGTTACGTAATTCTTGGCGTGTGACCTGAGAAATAGGAATGCCATCAATAGCAATTTCTCCCTTATCAATATCATAAAAGCGCATCAGAAGATTGATGAGGGTTGATTTGCCAGCACCTGTTGGACCAACAATGGCAATCTGATTACCAGCTTCAACCTTTAAATTTAAATCTTTGATCAGGGGTTTACCTGGCTCATAGCCAAAGGCAACATGTGTAAAACTCACTTGACCAGCCAGTTGAACATGAAGGGATTGTTTCGGATTTTCCTCTTGAACTGGAAGCTCTAAAATGGTATAAAGCCTCTCAGCACAGGCTAAGGCACTTTGTAATTCTGACATCACTGAAGAAATATCATTGAAAGGTTTAGTATATTGGTTAACATAATTCAAAAACGTTACTAATTGTCCAACAGTAAAATTACCATTGATGATCCGAAAAGCTCCTACTCCTGTCAGCAAGGCATAAATGAGGGCATTCACAAAACGAGTTATTGGATTGACAGTTGAAGAATAAAAGACAGCCTTTTGAGAAACTTGAGCATAATGTTGATTGAGACTTTTGAAGCTATCAATCATCTGAGACTGCGCATTAAATACCTGAACTAACGTTTCTTGATTAAAAGCTTCTTCGACAAATTGAGTTTGTGCTCCGCGAGCTTTAGTTTGTTCTTGAAAAAAAGTATAGCTTTTTTTGGCAATAAATCGAGCTACTAAGAGGGATAGAGGTGTTAATAGTAAAACGATAAGAACCATTAGTAAATCCAGTTTAGCCATGGTTAAAATTGTTACAATAATGGTTAAGATGCCAACTAAAAATTGATTGAAAACCATCAGTAATCCATTAGTTAGCTGCTCAGAATCAGCCGTCATTCGACTCACTAAATCTCCGACACCAAAAAACTCTATATTTGAAATAGACAGCTGGTTCAGATGCTGACTCACTGCTTCACGTAAGTCAGTAATGTAAGAAAAAATCAAACGATTGGTTAAAAGGGGATTTAACCATTGAACTAAGGCATTTAAAACAATAATAAAAGCCATTTGAGCCAAAATTGGTGGGATAATACTTAGACGCTGAGAGTCAATAACCCCATCCACTGCTTGACCGATAAGAACAGGCAGATAGACCGTCAGCCCAACTTGTAGAATCGTACCAAGAAAAATAATGATTAACAGCCAGTGATATTCTAGCATATCTGAGACTAAACGTTGGCGAGTTGTTTGCTGGTTTTTTGCTTTCATTTGGCCTCCTGATTTTCTTGAGAATAGTGAATATCGCGATAGAGTTGGCAAGTTTCAAGCAGCTCTTCATGCTTCCCTTGGGCAATCAGGTGACCTTGATCCAAAACCAAAATTTTATCAGCAGATGTTAAACTGCGCGTCCTCTGAGAAACCATAATTAATTGCCCATTGTTTCTACGGCGTTCTTCATGGAGGGCGGCTAGAAGGCGACTTTCCGTTAGGAAATCTAAAGCTGAACTAGAATCATCCAGAATGAGAAACGGTGCTTTCTTAACCAGCCCACGTGCAATCGTCAAGCGCTGACGTTGACCGCCAGAAAAATTGCCACCGAAAGGTTCGACTTCAGCATCCAACTGTCCCTCTTTGTTCTCGACAAATTCACTGGCCTGAGCAATGTTCAAAGCTTCTTTTAAATCTTCATCAGTATATTGATTGTTACTACCAAGGTTTAAATTACTGCGAATACTTCCTTTAAACAGTTGAGCTTTTTGTGGAACAACTGCTGTCCAATCACGCCATTCTTTTAAATGCTTGGGAGTTTTCCCGTTATCATAAATAACTAATCGTCCTGATTGCGCTTGATAAAGGTTAGCCAGGAGGTTGACCAAAGTTGATTTTCCAGAGCCTGTTCCACCGATGATCCCTAAAAATTCTCCTTTTTGCAGAGTAAAGGAAATATTTTCCAAAGCAGGCTTAGCAGCATTGGGATAGGTAAAGGTAAGATTTTCAGCTAGGATGGACACTTTTCCTTGGCTTTTTATTGCGGCAGGTTCAAAAGATTCTTCTAACGGTTCACTAACTTGATCAAAAACTTCTTGAACCCGTTTGGCACTGATAAAACTCTGGTTAAGTGAGGTAAGCAACATGGTCAGTTTCAGCAATTCTGTTAAAATTTGTAAAAGATAATTGATCAAGGCAACCAACATCCCCTGAGTCAAAATAGAGTCATTAATCAAAAAAATTCCTTGCCAAATAACTGCAATCAAGGTTAGATTAACGATGATAAAGGTTAAAGGACCAACTAAGCTTGACAAAACACTGGCCGATAATTGATGGTGCTTGTATTGTAAATTTTCATCCTGAAAAGATCTCACTTCGCTATCTACCCTACCAAAGGCCCTAATAACACGAATACCCTCTAATTGCTCTCTCGTTAGATCAACGAGGTGATCGATAGAGCGGCGGATTTTTCCATAAATAGGATTAAGCAGGCGACTCATGACAAAAACCACCAAAAATAGAGCTGCAACCATTATTAGAAAAAAATTCGTTAGCTTTGGACTGATCATAAACGCCATTATAACAGCCCCAAAAACGATAAATGGTGATCTCAAAAAAAGCCGAAGAAATTGATTAATTCCTGTTTGCATTTGGTAAGTATCACTGATCATTCGTGTGACCAAGCTAGAGGTTCCAAGTTTGTCTCGTCTCTCCTTGGGTAAACTCATAATCTTTTCAAAAAGATCATCAGACAGTGATTGTGTGTATCCAATAGCTGCTTTTGACGAAAAATACTGAGCCGAGACAGCCACGGCTACTCCTACAAAAGCAAGCCCAAATAGCAGAAAAATCATCATAAGGAGATGATTTTCATTGCTTTGTGGGATAATATGATCAACAATTTGGGCGATAATGAGGGGGATTAGTAATTCAAAAGAAGCTTCTAATAATTTGAATAAGGGTCCCAATATGGTCTCTTTAAGATACCCTTTAAAATAATGAAATAAGGCCGACATAATACTCTTTCTAGAATTGACTCATAAGTTTAATCAAGAACAAGTTAAATTGAACTTGTTTAGCGTAATAAATATTACCACCGTCTTTGTACAATTCGCCGCCGCCATAAAAAAGGGCAACAGGATTATAATAGCGATACGTTTCACCTGATTCATTTCCAAGACTTGGCGCTACTATTGATTTAGAATAGTTCTTGGCTAAATCGATGGAGTTTTTCCCTCCATGTTTGGCAACATAATGAATATAGGAATTCCCGAAATTATAAGCCTGCACAGCCGTCCAGGCATCCGTATCATAATCATAAGCCTTTTCTAAATTCTCAGACAAGACAGTAACGCCTTGTCTAACGCTCTCTCGACTATCTGTGATAGAATTAGCAACCCCTGTTGAACTTTCGCTGGACTGCATTACATCGACCTCTTGACCCTTGGTTTCGGTATAAATCATGGCTAAAATCAAATCCTCATTTGTTGTCGAGTCGTGTTCAGCCAAAATTTCCTCAATCATTGGACGGTAGGAAAGGACATGAGAAACGTCCCGATGGATTTTAAAAAGTTGAAAGGAAAGAATGAGAACTACAATGATTATAATCGCTCTCTTAATAAATTTAAACATTATTTATTGATAATATCCTGAATATTTTTGATTAAGATTGAGTAAGTTCCATCTGGATTTTGGATGAATTCAACCGATTCAGCATCCTGATAAACATGATTTGGTACTAACAGTTCGATGCCGTTAGACAAAGATAATTTTTGAGTCTCTAATTTCTTAGACTGACGACTGTGGTCAATATCGGCTACCGAAATCGGTTCTGGCACTGTTTCTTTTAATCGATCAACAAAAGTTAAACGAGCTGTTAGATTATCATCAAAAAGCTGATCTGCCAATTTTTCCGGTGATAGCTGCTGCTCTTCTTCAATATTTTTATGAATAGCTGCCTTCATTTTTGATTGAAATTGGAAATCATCTTTATTAAACTGTTCTGCAATCTTTTGAGCTGTATTTTCCATCATTTTGATAGATTTTTTAACCGATTGTTCAGGTTCAATTTGAAGGAGATTTTCTGAGAAATAATTGGCAAATGAACCATTATGCTTAATTCGCTTTTCAATCAGATAATAACGATAACTTTCTCGATTGATAATCAAAGCTTCATCAGGAGTCTGAGCAGCACTTGGTAGGTTGTTCTGCGTCAAAGAAATCGGTGTGTCTCCATCAGCCAAGTGTGCCAAATTCTCACGGAGAGTAATTCTTAGGAAAGCAAAATGGGCTTGACCATCCCTATCAAACTCAATAAAAACAAGGTCATTAGTCTTTTGATCCTCAGAAATGACAAATTCTTCCTTCCAAAGCTGTGCAATTTTGATGGATGATTCTAATAAATCATCGTTCAGATTGTTTAAAAAAGGATGGTCTTCAGTAAATTGTCCTCGTTTAGCATCATCTGAGAAAACTTTAGAAATTTTCTTACGAAAATACTCATCTAGACGCGGTGTAAATTGAATGGGAGCATTCGCCAAAACCAGTTCAGTGTCATTGGGGCTGAACTGATGAATAACTATTTGTTTTAAATATAAATCTAACATGATTGCTACTTCTCATATAGAGGAAAAGCATCTGTCAATGCTTTGACATCATTTCTAATCTCATCTAAAACAGCCTCATTATCAGTATTTTTTAGGGCTTTGATAATCAATTCAGCAATCGTTCTTGCCTCTTCTTCTTTCATACCACGGCTGGTAATGGCAGGGGTTCCAATACGAATACCAGATGTTTTAAACGGAGATAATTGTTCGTTTGGAATGGCGTTTTTGTTAAGAGTGATATTGACGTCGTCCAATAGATTTTGCGCTACTTTACCATTTTCAACAACTTTTGTCACATCCACTAAAAAGAGGTGATTATCTGTGCCTCCTGAGATGACACGAAAGTCTGTATCTTCTTGAAAAACAGCCACCATTGCTTTAGCATTAGCAATGACCTGTTGACTATACTCTTTGAAGGCTGGGTCAAGTGCTTCTTTAAAAGCAATAGCTTTCGCAGCAATAACATGCTCTAAAGGTCCCCCTTGAAGTCCAGGAAAAACAGCTGCATTAATTTTTTTAGCCAAAGCGTCATCATTCGTTAGAATCAAGCCACCACGTGGTCCACGGAGTGTTTTATGGGTTGTTGAGGTTACGACATCAGCGTAAGCCACAGGATTATCGTGAAGTCCACTTGCCACTAAACCAGCGATATGTGCCATATCAACCATGAGTTTAGCACCAACTTGATCAGCAATGTCACGAAATTTCTTAAAGTCAATAAGCTTTGAATAGGCTGACGCTCCTGCTACAATTAACTGAGGCTTTACTGCTTTAGCCTTTTCTAAAATAGCCTCGTAATCCAATTCTTCTGTGTCAGCATCAAGTCCATAAGCTTCGAAGCGATAAGTCTTACCAGAGAAGTTAACTGGGGAACCATGCGTCAAGTGTCCTCCAGCTGACAAGTCCATCCCCAAAACAGTATCACCCGATTCAAGCAAGGCCATATAGGCAGCTGCATTAGCCTGACTTCCAGAATGGGGTTGAACATTAGCAAACTTGGCTCCAAATAACTCTTTAGCGCGTCCAATGGCTAAATTTTCAACCACATCAACCGCCTGCGTTCCGCCATAATAACGGTTTCCAGGATAACCTTCAGCATACTTGTTGGTCAATAAGGATCCTTGCGCAGCCATAACAGCTTTTGAAACCACGTTCTCAGAAGCAATTAGTTCAATATTATTTTGCTGACGATCAGCTTCAGCTTGGATAGCCTCCCATAACTCAGCATCGTATGCCTTAAAATCCTTTTGATCAAATATCATATTATTACCTCACAATTCTTTAATAAAGCGTAATTGGGTCTTATCACCCTTGTAATCCATTTTACGGTAAAACGCATGGGCGTCTTCTCGATGACTAGCTGAATTTAAACGAATAAAAGAAAAAGCTGCTTCTTTAGCCTGTTTTTCTAATGCCAATATTAACGTTTTGCCGATTCCTTGTCCCTGAAAATCTGGTAATACAGCTAAAGCCAAAATATTTAGCCCAGCTTTAGAATACAGACTCTCATAAACTTCAGCATGTACATAACCAACAAGTTGATGCGACAAATGGTCTTCAAAACCAATCAAAAGATGTTCAGGATTCTTTGAAATTTTTTTAAATTGCTTTTGTGTCAATTCTAATGTCACTGGATAGCCCAATGATATAGCATTAATCTCACAAATTGCTGGCATGTCTGACAAAGTCAAAGTTCGAATCATAGACATTCTCCTTTTAAAAGTTAAGTTCAGGAACTTTTGCTAGTAAGTCTTCTTTTGAAATAGCTCCTTGCCTTAGAATATCAGCCCTGTCAGATGATAAATCAAGAATAGTGGAATCCATCCCAGTCAAGAAAGAATCATCTTCATATCCCAAAACTTGGTTATCGAACGATTGCATTATAGTCTTGAAAGATTTTCCACTTTCTTCTCCGGATTTATTCGCAGAAGGCCCAATAAGTGGCCCATGTGTTGCAATCAATTTCTGTGTGACAGGATGATAAGGTAAGCGAAACCCCACACTATCGAGTCCAGAATTAATCCAAGTTGGTACTTTTTCATTAGCTTGTAAAATGATGGTTAGAGGTCCCGGCAAGAAATGGTTAACTAATTTTTCGAGATAGACAGGCTGATTTTTTGAAAAATTCAAAATATCTTCATAAGAAGTTACATTAAGATTCATAGCCTTGTCACTTGGACGATTTTTTAAGTCATAAACCAAATCTACCGATGGCTTTTCTAAAGCTTTAGCAAAAAGACCATAAACAGTTTCTGTTGGCAGAACCACAGCTTTTCCTTTATTCAATTGTTGCGACAGCTTTTCTATACTCGTCATTTACCTAATACCACCATTCTATCTTTACCAAAAATATCTTTTAAGACAGATGCTTGACGCTCGGGAAATGCTTTCTTCAACATTTCTTTGACTTTTTTTCCTTGTTTATAACCGATTTCAAAGTATATTTGTCCCGTTTCAACAAGAAAATCTGGCGCCTTTTGAATAATTTGCTGATAAATAGCATAACCATCATCATTCGCAAAAAGAGCCTGATGCGGTTCATGTGAAAGAACGTTAATCCCCACTTCATGACTGTCCTTCTCAGAAATATATGGCGGATTTGAGACGATAATATCGAATTTTCCTGAAACCTGACTGAATACGTCAGAGTGAAGCCATTCAATGGAGAGTCCTAGTTTTTTGCCATTAGATCGAGCAATCTCTAAAGCTGCTTCTGAAATATCAACTCCCGTGACATCCCAATCAGGGCGTTCGGCTTTGAGCGCTAAAGCAATGGCACCACTACCTGTTCCGATGTCCAACACTCTCAAAGGTTGAGAATCATTTTCAGATAGGATAAGGTCCACTAGTTCTTCTGTTTCTGGCCGCGGAATCAGAACATTTGAAGAAACTGCCAAAGTCAACTCTTTAAAGTACGCATAACCAAGATAATGTTGGACAGGTTTGTGTGCTTTTAAGTGTTCAAAAATGTCCTCTAAGAGTGTTTGATCTTCTAGCATGACTTCTCTAGCTTGCTTTAAGGCAAAATCTGTTGTAGACCAACCTTTCTTTTCCTTAAAGGCGAAAATCAAAGCGTCTTTTTCTTCTCCAAGCTGGTCAAGGATATCGCCAAGCTCATTAATCAACTGTCTATAAGTCATTAGTTATTTAAGGCTTCCAGTTTTTGGGTTTGATCATACATAATCAAAGCGTCTATTACCTCATCCATTTTTCCTGACAAGATAGTATCTAATTTTTGGAGTGTCAATCCGATACGATGGTCTGTCACCCGGTTTTGTGGGAAGTTATAGGTACGAATACGTTCTGAACGATCACCTGTACCAACAGTTGACTTACGTTCAGCATCCTGCTCATCTTGGGCAATTTGAGCAAAATGGTCTGCTACACGCGCACGGACAATCTTCATAGCCTTGTCTCGATTTTTTTGCTGAGTACGTTCTTCCTGCATTTCAACTTTGATTCCCGTTGGAATGTGAACCATACGAACAGCAGTCGCAACCTTATTGACGTTCTGACCGCCAGCACCAGAAGCGTGGTAAATATCAACACGGAGATCTTTTTGATCAATCTCGTATTCCACTTCTTCTACTTCAGGCATAACTAAGACGGTCGCTGTTGAGGTGTGGACACGTCCTTGACTTTCGGTTACAGGCACACGCTGCACACGGTGAGCACCAGATTCGTATTTTAATTTAGAGTAAACAGATTGCCCAGAAACCATGGCAACCACTTCTTTGATACCCCCAACACCATTATAAGAAGCCTCCATGACTTCAAATCGCCAGCCTTGAGTCTCAGCGTATTTTTGGTACATCTGTAATAGGTCTCCAGCAAAGAGGGCTGCCTCATCACCACCAGCTGCACCACGGATTTCCAAGATGATATTTTTATCATCATTAGGATCTTTGGGTAAGAGCAAGATTTTCAATTTTTCTTCATATTCTTCTTTGGAAGCCTTGGACTCTTTTAATTCTTCTTTTGCCATTTCTTCCAAGTCAGCGTCCCCAGCAGCATCCTTAATCATTTCTTCTGCGTCAGAAATGTTTTGAATGATTTGTTTATATTCCCGATAAACAGCTACTGTGTCACGTGTACTAGCCTCTTCTTTTGACAATTCCATAAAACGCTTGGTATCAGACACCACAGCTGGGTCTGAGAGAAGTTCGCCTAATTCTTCATATCGATCTTCAACGGCTTGTAATTGATCATAGATATTCATTGATTTTCTTTCTCCTTTGTTAAATAGCTATGCTTCTTATTGATTTAAATTGGGATTAAAGTAATGTTTTCGACAAACTGAGGTATAGGTTTCATTTCCACCAATTTGAATTTGATCCCCGTCGTAAACAGGCTTACCATCTTCCATCCGTAAAACCATTGTGGCTTTTTTGGAACAATAGTGGCAAATAGTTTTGATTTCATCAATCTTATCTGCTAATAACAGAAAATATTTTGATCCTTCAAATAATTCATTTCGAAAATCATTTTTTAACCCAAAAGCCATGACTGGAATATCCAATTCATCAACGACTCGTGCCAAATCATACACATTAGCTTTAGTTAAAAATTGACATTCATCAATTAGCACACAATAAGGTTTAATAGCCTGTTTTTGAATGAAGCCGTATATATCAGTCTCGGGAGTAATCACTTCTGCTTGTCGTTTCACCCCAATACGGCTTGAAACGAAACCAAATCCATCACGATTATCAAGAGAGCTAGTCATTAGAACAATGGGTTTTCCTTGCTCTTCGTAGTTATAGGCAACCTTTAAAATCTCAATGGATTTCCCCGAATTCATAGTGCCATAGCGATAATATAACTGTGCCAAAAATACCGACCTCTTCCTTCAATATCTTATCTATTTTACCACAAAACAAAGGCTATGGCGACTCAGGATATACTAAAAAACATCCTTAAAAATCTGACAATGATCCATATTTATGCTAGAATATTGGCAAACAAAGCTCTTAATTGAGTTAGTCATTTATGCTAATAACATAATTTTAAGGAGACATCTTATGCCATTTGTAAAAATCGATTTATTTGAAGGTCGTTCTGACGAACAAAAAGCCCAACTTGCACGTGAAGTAACAGAAGTTGTTTCTCGAGTTGCAGAAGCTCCCAAAGAAGCTATTCACGTTTTCATTAATGATATGCCAGAAGGAACCTACTTTCCTTATGGTGACATCAAAAAGAAAAACTAATTATCATGACTTTAAAATCCCACTCTATACGACTAATGGGAACGAAGATTGATCTTCTTATTGATAGCGACAATGCTGAAAAGCTTATTAATGACTGTGTTGACCTTCTACACCTCTATAATAAGAGATTTAGCGCCAACGATGATACCTCTGAGCTGATGGCTCTTAACTTAAATGCCGGTATTAAACCTACGAAGCTACATCCTGAGTTACTTGATTTAATCACTTTAGGTAAAAAACATAGTTTAACGCAACCTAGCCATCTCAATATTGCCATCGGTCCTCTCGTTAATACTTGGAGAATTGGCTTTTCTGATGCCCATGTTCCAGAACCCTCTACCATTCAAAATGCTTTAGGTTTAATTGATCCTCATCACATCCAAATTAATCCTCAGAAAGGCACTGTATTCTTGGTTAAAAAAGGTATGCGGATCGATTTAGGCGCGATAGCTAAAGGCTACATTGCAGACCGGATTATAGATTACCTAAAATCACAAGGGGTTACTTCTGCTATGATTAATCTTGGAGGCAATGTCTTGGTTTATGGTCCAAATCAAAAAAGACCGGATGCTAAATGGTATATTGGCATTCAAAATCCAGAATTAAAACGAGGAGAGAATCTCGGTATTATCAAAATTGAAAACCAGTCAGTCGTAACCTCTGGTATTTATGAACGAAAACTAGTTCATAATGGCCGTACCTATCATCATATTTTTGATTCTAATACCGGTTACCCCATTAAGACTGAAATGGCCAGCATAACCATCGTCGCTAACTTATCTGTTGATTGCGAAATTTGGACAACAAAGCTCTTTGGACTTCCAATAGTTGAAGCCATGATGATAATTGAGTCAACCCCTGATATTGAAGGGATTATTATAACACAAGATCATCGTATCGCCATTTCACAGGGGTTAAAACCCAAGTATCAAAGCCTTTATTAAAAAAAGTTGGAAATCATTCCAACTTTTTTTGATAGTTATTTAATTTGCTCGAAATGAAGGTGTACAATAATCCTATCGTCATAGCCGTTACGCTCCAAATCACGTTGTAAACGATAAGCGATATAATGCTCTGCAATGTTAATAAAGCCTGCATCCATTAGACGATTTTCTACCAAAGATTGAATCATATTAATCGTTGGACGCTCAACCTGCGCTTCTTCTAAATCAAGAACGACTTTCTTTGTCACTTGGGCGAGATTTGACCGCCAAGTTTCATCGATGACATAAACCGTTTGAGCTGCTTTTACAATAGCTTGGTAAATTTTCTCAGGATCAAATTCTGCAACTTGTCCATCACGTTTGATAATTTGCATAAAGAGGTCCCCTTTCAATGTATTTTCATTGCTTACATTTATTATGCAAGGGATTTCATCTTTTGTCAAGTTAAATTAACCAAGAAAAAATCGAAGATTATCACAATCCTCGATTTTTGATGATTATTCTGCACCAAGAGCAGCCATTGTAATGTAGTTGTATGGTTTATTAAAGTGTGGCAAGAAGAAGATATCCATGAGTGATAATTCTTCAATCGTCACGTGTTTCATGATAGCAAGTGAGAACATATGGATACCCATTGACATATCTTCACGTGAAACCATTTGGCAACCAAGAACTACGCGCGTATCTTTATCATATACAATCTTAATGGCTACATCATGATTGTTATGTTTGATAAATTCAGGTTTTTGTTTATCGTTGAAAGATGCCACCGCAGCATTGAAGCCTGCTTCTTTGGCGCGTTCTTCAGTCAAGCCAGTTGAAACCATGTTAAGTCCAAAGATGGAAATACCATTTGAACCTTGTACACCAACCCCTTCAAGTTCATGCCCTGCAAGATTATGAGCAGCCACAATACCTGTACGAACAGCATTTGATGCTAAGGCGATATAACTGTTATCATCGCGAGCATTATCATAGATAGTTGCACAGTCACCGATAGCATACACGTCTTTTATGCTAGTTTCTTGTTTTTTATTGACCAACCAAGCACCGTTACGGAAAGTTTCAAGTTCACCATTTCCAAGCGCTGTGTTAGGACGGAAACCAACACACATGATAACCATATCAACGTCAAATGTTTCTTTATCCGTTACAAGGCGTTCAACTTTTCCATCACCTTCAACTGCTTGAACAGCTTGACCAAGGGCAAGTTTAATACCATTTTCCTCAAGGTTTTGATTCATCATTGCAGTAAAGTCACGGTCATAGTAAGCACCCATAACAGTTTCTGCAATATCGACAAGAACAACTTCTTTACCTTTGCGTTTGAAACTCTCAGCAAGTTCGACACCAATGTAGCCACCACCAACAACTGCTACTCGATTGATTTCAGGTTTTTCAAGTCGGTTAATAACGTCTTCAGCATTTTGATAAAGTTTAACAAATTGAAGATTTTCAAGCGTTGCTTCAAAATCAGTTGAACCTTCTTTAATTTCGACACCTTTGATTGGTGGCACGATTGGTTGAGAACCAGTTGCTAAAAGTAATTTATCATAAGATTCAACATGTTCTTTACCATCAACGATGGCTGTCACTTCTTTTTTAGCATAATCAATATGAGTGACAGGTGATTCCATGTACACAGTTGCGCCCATACTTTCAAGTTCTTCCTTGTCAGAGTAGAAAAGACCTTCAGGACCATCAATTTGTTCACCAATCCATAAAGCCATCCCACATCCTAGGAAAGAAATGTTTGAGTTTTGGTCAAAGGTTACGATTTCATTTTCAGAACCATAGTTTGACAACATTGTTTTAATGGCAGCCGTACCAGCGTGGTTAGTACCTACAACAACAATTTTAGACATATAAAAATCTCCAATACATTTTTTTACTTGTTAAGTATAACACAAAGCGCGTTATACACCAATTTATTTGCTCGTTAAATCACACAGAAAGCATATAACTACTTGTATGATAACGGTTACTATTTTACCAAAAAATACTGTTTTTGACTACTCTCGACTATCAAATTAAAAATAGTGACAAAATAAAAATCTTCAAATTGTAGACTATCCTCTGAACCCTAAATACATTGAAAAGGTAAGAATTGAATACCAGTAAAACAAACCACTCGCGATACTGATTTAGTCCTCTTTTTGAGAACATTTCATTTCCACCATTACAGTTGATAATAAACTCCAATAAAAAAAGTTGAAGAAAATACTCCAAAATAGACTTTTTCTTCAACCTGACAGAGAAATCTTTCTCTCTTAGTTACTTTATTTTGACTTAATGTAGTTTTTACCACCAGCTTTCGGACCAACTGCTTGTCCGAAGAAGGCTGCTAAAACAATAATGGTAAGAACATATGGCGCAATTTGAAGGTAAACAGTCGGAATTTTTGATAAGAACGGTAACTGGTTACCAATAACAGCTAAACTTTGAGAAACGCCAAAGAAGAGACTTGATAACATGGCCCCTATTGGATTCCATTTACCAAAAATCATAGCTGCTAGAGCGATAAAACCTGGGCCAAGAATTGTTGTTCCAGCGAAGTTGACCGAAATAGATTGAGCATATACAGCTCCCCCCATTCCCCCAAGAAAGCCTGAAATCATGACTCCGTAGTATTTCATTCGGTATACATTAATTCCTAAGGTATCTGCTGCTTGAGGATGTTCCCCTACTGAACGCAAACGCAGTCCAAACTTTGTTTTGTAAAGAATGTACCATGAAATCAATGATATCACGATCGCAACATACGCAACAAGACTTGTTCGTTTGAAAAAGATTTCTCCAATGATAGGCAAATGAGCTAAAACTGGAAAGTCAAATTTACCGAACGCTTGTGCGATATTGTCTGTTTGACCTTTACCATAAAATACTTTGACAAGGAAAACTGATAAGGCTGGAGCCATTAAATTAAGCACCGTACCGCTAACAATATGGTCAGCTCGGAAATGAACAGTTGCAACCGCATGAATCAATGAGAATAAAATCCCAACTAGACCACCTATAATTGTTGCGACCCAAGGAGTTGCTTTTCCAAAGACATCGGCAAATCCTAAATTAAATACAATACCAGAGAAAGCACCCATTACCATGATACCTTCCAAACCAACATTGACAACGCCAGAACGTTCAGAGAAAGTTCCACCGATACTTGTCAAAATGAGAGGTGTTGCGTAAATCAACATTGAACTAACCAACAAGGATAAAATTGTCATTAAACTCATTATTAGTTACCACCTTTCACTTGTTTTTTGGGTTTAATAAATTGTTCAATAAGGTAATGAGCACCTACAAAGAAGATAATTGATGCTGTTACTACCTTAACGAGTTCCGGAGGAATACCGGCAGTATTCATACCAGGAGCACCAACGTTAAGAACAGCAAATAAGAAGGCCGCAAAAATGATACCAATGGGATGATTTGAAGCTAAAAGACTAACAGCCATTCCATCAAAACCAATTGCTAATGAGGTACTTTGAACATAGACATTCTCAAAAGTCCCTAAACCTTCAACTACTCCTCCAAGTCCTGCTAAAGCTCCTGAAATGATCATCGACAAGATAATAGTTCGTTTAGCCGACATTCCGGCATATTCGCTTGCATGAGGATTTAGCCCTACTGAACGAATTTCAAAACCTAGAATCGTTTTATTGAGTAAGAACCAAATAACAACAACAGCTATTAAAGCAAAGAAAATCCCAATATTTAATCGTGAATTATTAGTCAAAGCCCCCAACCAGTCTGACTGATAAGTCGCATTTTGACTCACATAAATCGATGAATCTGTTGTTCTCATAATATCTTTTGAGAAGCCACGTTGGATAACCGCATTTCCTCCAAACAAGATGATATAGTTCATCATGATAGTTACAATAACTTCACTAGTACCAAGATAAGCACGTAAAAAACCAGGAATTGCACCAACGATACCACCCGCAAGAACAGCGATAATGATGGTCATCAAAATCATCACTGGACGTGGTAACTCAGGATGTGATAGGGCAAACCAACCAGCAGCAATCCAACCAGCATAAGCCTGACCTGAAAGACCGATATTGAAAAAACCTGCTCGACTGGCAACAGTAAATCCTAGAGCGATGAGAATTAAAGGCCCCATAGCTCTAAAAATTTCACCAATATTTTTCACGCTTCCAAAAGCGATTTGGAACAACCCTTCATATCCCCAAATAGGATCATAACCGAAGATGAGCATGATAATAGCCCCCAAAACAAGTCCCAAAACAACAGAAATAATGGGAACGGCTATGCTTTGTTTTTTATTAGACATGACTCTCCTCCTTTGCTACTGTTCCACCTGCCATCAAGACCCCAAGTTCTTGTTTATTTGTTTTTTCTGGAGCAACAATACCTTGGATTTTGCCGTCATGAATAACAGCAATTCTATCTGATAAGTCCAGGATTTCATCAAGTTCAAAACTAACAACGAGGACAGCCTTTCCATTGGTACGTTCTTCAATGATACGTTTACGAATATATTCGATAGCCCCCACGTCAAGTCCTCGAGTTGGTTGACTAACAATTAGGAGATCTGGATCACGATCAATTTCACGAGCAATGATTGCCTTTTGTTGGTTTCCCCCAGAAAAACCTCTTGCAGGAACCAACTCGCTAGCACCACGAACATCAAACTCAGCCATTAATTTTTTGGCATATTCATTGATTTTGTTGTAATTCAATACACCATTTTTACTTAATGGTTCCTTGTAATAGGTCTGCAAAGCAACATTTTCAGCCAAGGTCATGTCCAATACTAAACCATCTCTATGACGATCTTCAGGAACATGGGCAACACTGAGTTCCGTGATTTTTCGAGAAGACATTTTAGTAGCATCTTGACCTTTAATAGTAACGCGACCAGATTTCACTTTACGCAGACCAGTGATGGCTTGAATTAGCTCACTTTGACCATTTCCATCAATACCAGCTATTCCAACGACTTCACCTGCTCTTACTTCAAGAGAGAGGTCTTTAACAGCCGGAACACCACGGTTTTCATTAACAACCAAATGATCAATAGATAACACCACTTCACCAGGCACAGATGGTTGTTTAGCTGTTGTAAATGATACTGAACGACCAACCATCATTTCTGCCAAATCTTCTGAAGTAGCATCACCGACTTCGACTGTTTCAATACTTTTACCTCGACGAATAACGGTTACACGGTCAGCCACTGCACGTATTTCATCTAACTTATGAGTAATCAAAATAATTGATTTTCCTTCTTTCGTTAGATTTTTCATGATGACCATTAACTCAGCAATTTCTGCAGGTGTTAAAACAGCTGTTGGTTCATCAAAAATCAGAATATCTGCACCGCGATACAATGTTTTTAAAATTTCAACACGTTGTTGAGCTCCAACGGAAATATCAGCAACCTTTGCCTTCGGATTTACAGCAAGGCCATACTGCTCAGATAGCTCTGTAATTTCTTTATGGGCCTTCTTCATATCAAGTGATGCACCTGATGTGATTTCATTTCCCAAAATAATATTTTCAGCAACAGTAAATGCTTCAACAAGCATAAAGTGTTGGTGAACCATTCCTATACCAAGATGTGATGATTTTGACGGCGAATCGATAGATACAGATTGACCATTAACAACAATTTCACCGCTCGTTGGCTCTAACAGACCCGCCAACATGTTCATCAATGTTGACTTACCTGCTCCGTTTTCTCCCAAAAGAGCATGAATTTCGCCTTTTTGCAAATTCAGATTAATCTTATCATTTGCGACAAAATCACCAAAAATTTTGGTAATTTCTCTCATTTCGATGACATTCTGTGTCATAAGGAGTTTCCTTTCGATGGAAGTTATATTTCACTAAAATCAACCAAACTAATGGTGATAGACTTTACTGAGATATAAAATCTCAGTTCAAAAAAAGGCGACCGACCAAGGTCGCCCTTTTCAAGACTTATTTTTTAGGTACTTTAATTTCACCTGATTTAATTTGTTCTTTGGCTTTGTTAATTTCTTTAACAGTTGCCTCATCAACATTTGTTGTAGCGATGTCAACACCACCATCTTTGAGACCATAGACAGTTACATCACCACCAGGGAATTTGTTATCTTTAGCTTGACCTGAAATAAGTTCAACTGTTTTACCAACTTCTTTAAGTGTAGAAGCTAAAACAAAGTTAGACTCTTTGCCATCTTTTGAGGTATATTTACCTTCATCTTTTTGGTCACGGTCAACCCCGATAACCCAAACCTTTTCTGATTCTTTTTTGCCTTCGTTAAGTGATTTTGCTTCGCTGAAGACACCAACACCAGTTCCTCCAGCAACTTGGTAGACAATGTCTGCACCACTAGCGTATTGTGCTGCAGCAATCGTTTTACCTTTAGCAGCATCACCAAATGAACCAGCGTAATCTACTTTAATTTCAATAGAATCGTCAACAGATTTAACACCTGCTTCAAATCCTTTTTCAAAACGAGTGATAACATCTGATTCCATACCACCTACAAAACCAACTTTTTTAGTCTTAGTTGTTTTAGCAGCAGCGATACCAGCTAAGTAAGCTGCTTCATTATCAGCAAATGTTGCACTTGCAACGTTATCTTTTCCTTCGATAACATCATCGATGATGACAAAGTTTGTATCTGTATTATCTTGAGCAACTTTTTCGATAGCGTCATGAAGCGCAAATCCAATACCAAAAACAAGTTTATAACCACTTGAAATAGCTGTATCTAGGTTATTAGCATAATCAGATTCACTTGTTGATTGGAAATAATCGAATCCTTTACCTTTCTTCAAGCCATTCTCTTTACCCCAAGCTTGAAGTCCTTCCCAAGCTGATTGGTTAAATGATTTGTCATCAACACCACCAGTATCAGTTACCATTGCAACTTTAAGTCCAGAATCGCCATTATCTGATTTTGAACCACCACGGTTTCCACATGCAGCAAGAGTAAGCACAGCTACTGATGCAAGACCAACACCAACAATCTTTTTGTTCATCGTAATGAATCCTCCTAAAAAATATTGCAACTAGGTTGCGAGCTCATAACCAAAAAGGTCAACAACAAACAGATTAATCTAAATCTGTGAAAGAGTATGGAAGTAACTCTTCGACTGTCATCTCGACTGTCTTACCATTTTGCGAAATTAAGATAACTTTAGAGGTTGGTTCGAAAAACTCAACCATCACTTGACGACAAGCGCCACAGGGCGAAACTGGCTCCTTTGTTGCACCATAGACAGCTATTGTTTCCAGCTCGCGATAGCCTTCAGAGACTGCTTTGAATATTGCTGTACGTTCCCCGCAATTACATAAGCCAAAACTGATATTTTCAATATTACAGCCTTGAAAAACTTGGCCAGTTTTTGTTAAAACAGCAGCACCAATTGGAAAGTGAGAATAGGGCACGTATGCGTTTTGGCTAGCTTCTTTAGCTAAAGTGATGAGATCAATAGTTTCCATCAGCTAACTCTCCTTGAACAATGGCAACACCAGATGATGTTCCAATTCGAGTAGCCCCAGCTTCAACAAACTGTTTAACATCTTCAAGAGAACGCGCGCCACCTGAAGCTTTAACACCAATATCTGGTCCCACTGTTTCGCGCATTAGAGCAACGTCATGTACATTTGCGCCACCAATTGAAAAGCCAGTTGATGTTTTGACGAAATCAGCTCCTGCTGATACGGCAGCTTTACAAGCTTTAACTTTTTCATCATCTGTTAAGAGACAAGTTTCAATGATAACTTTGACAAGCTTATCACCACTTGCATTGACGACCGCTGCAATATCTGCCTCGACTAGGTCAAAATTGCCATCCTTAACTGCGCCAATATTGATAACCATATCAATCTCATCAGCACCATTTTCAATGGCATTTTTAGTTTCAAAAGCCTTGGTAGCACTAGTGTTTGCTCCCAGAGGGAAGCCAATTACCGTACAAACTTTCACGGGAGTATCTGCTAATTTTTCACTAGCATACTCAACCCAAGTTGGGTTAACACAAACACTGGCAAATTCATACTCTTTTGCTTCTGCAATAAGCTTGTCAACTTGTTCTTGTGTGCTTTCCGGCTTTAACAAAGTATGATCAATCAAACGGTTAAATTTCATTTTAGCTATCTCCTAAGATATGATTTTTACAATTTCTTTAGGTTGATTTTTAGTCATACCTATTTTAACATTTTTTTTGAATTCTGTAAGTAGATTTTCAGTTAATTTTTGGTTTGAGTAGATTTTTGCGACGATTTCATCCTTGTTAACACTATCACCAATCTTTTTCACGAACACTATACCGCTTTCATAATCTAGAGAATCGGTTTTTACAGCACGCCCTGCTCCTAATCTCATGGCGAATAGTCCAAAGTCTAATGCAGGTAATGCTTCGATAAAACCATCCTTGTCTGCTTTGATATCAGTAATAAATTCGGCTGATGATTGACGATGTAAATCTGTTAAATCACCTCCTTGCGCCACTACCATTTCTTCAAATTTTGCCAGTGCTTTACCATTGACTAAGTGGTCGTGGATAGTTTCCAAATCAACGTCTTTCCCAGCTAAGCTGAGCATGATTTGAGCAAGTTCACAAATGAAATGTGTCACATCATCACGGCCTTGCCCTTTCATAATTTCAAGAGCTTCCAGAACTTCCAAACGATTTCCAATGGCTTGCCCAACTGGTTGACTCATATCAGTAATAACCGCAACCGTTTTACGACCAACAGCCTTTCCTAAAGCCACCATTGTTTCAGCCAATACTTCTGCTTCCTCAATTGTCTTCATAAAAGCACCTTCGCCGACTGTAACATCAAGTAAGATTGCATCTGAGCCTGCAGCGATTTTCTTGCTCATAACAGAACTTGCAATCAAAGGAATAATATCTACGGTAGCCGTCACGTCCCTAAGGGCATAGAGTAATTTATCCGCACGAACCAATTGGTCAGATTGTCCAATGACTGATATGCCAATCTCTTGAACTTGTTTGATAAACTCTTCTTGAGTTCTTTCAATTTGATAGCCTTTAATAGATTCTAGTTTATCAAGGGTTCCTCCAGTGTGTCCCAATCCACGACCACTCATTTTAGCAACAGGTACTCCAAAACTAGCTACTAATGGTGCTAAAATCAAGGTCACTTTATCTCCGACACCGCCAGTTGAATGTTTATCCGTCTTGATGCCTTCAATAGCAGAAAGATCAATCTGCTCCCCAGTAGCCACCATAGCCATTGTTAAATCGCTGGTTTCACGAGTTGACATTCCTTTAAAGTAGACAGCCATTGCCCATGCTGCCATTTGGTAATCTGGAACTTGGCCAGATACGTAACCATCGATTAACCAGTTGATTTCCTCTGTTGTAAGCTCATAGCCATCGCGTTTTTTTTGAATTAAATCTACTGCTCTCATTCTTTAACACTCCTTAAAATGTAATAGCCTTTATCTTTTTTCAGAGTGTCAACATTGCCAAAAACTTCTTCCATTTTAGTCTTGGCACTTGGAGCACCCTGTTTCTTTTGAATGACGATTGTTAAATCCCCACCCTCATTGAGATAATGAAAAGATTCTTCCAATATTGTATGAACAATCTCTTTACCAGCACGAATGGGGGGATTAGAAATAATATGGTCAAACTTTCCAGTAACTTTCTCATAAATATTAGATTGGTAAATCTCGACTTCTACCTTGTTGGATTTAGCATTTTCTTTTGCTAAATCAAGCGCACGATTATTAATATCTACCATTGTAGCTTTCACGCCTTGAACTTTGGCCAAAGAAATTCCAAGTGGACCATATCCACAACCCACATCTAGCACACTATCATCAGAGTCAAAGGTTAATGTGTTTAATAACACTTGACTTCCAAAATCAATCATTTTTTTTGAAAAGACACCTGCATCCGTCTTAAACCGGAAACTCTCACCCAAAAGTGTCACTTTCAACTCTTGAATATCATGACTGCTATTAGGATTTTCCTCGTAGTACATGTTAGCCATCTTATCTCTTTTCTACTTGCTTTTGTGGTATTATTTTATCATAATTTTGCCTTTTGTACTAGTTTTTTTGAAACTGTTTTCATTTTTCTTTTTTATTGTTATAATGTTGGTCAGGAGTTTACATTATGATTCACGATTTAATTAATTTTAAAAGTATGTCTAGACAGGATTGGCAACAACTTCATCGTCATACACCCGCACTACTTACTTCTGAAGAGCTTGAAGCACTCAGAAGTTTGAACGATAAAATTGATTTAGGGGATGTTAAAGATATCTATCTTCCACTGATCAATCTCATTAAAATTTACAAAAAAAGCATTGACGACTTAGCTTTCTCTAAAAGCCTCTTCTTAAAGGATGAACCCAATCAACGCCCCTTTATCATTGGAGTCTCTGGATCTGTGGCTGTTGGCAAATCCACAACAAGTCGGTTGCTACAATTACTATTAAGTCGAACATACCCAGAAAGCCAAGTGGAATTGGTTACGACTGATGGTTTTTTATTTCCTAACCAAACTTTGATTGATAAAGGAATTCTTAATCGAAAAGGTTTTCCTGAATCCTACGACATGCCACGACTGCTTCACTTTTTAGATAGTATCAAAAATGGTGGAACCGTTGATATTCCCATTTATTCTCATGAAATTTATGATATTATTCCTAATCAGATGATGTCTCTGGCAGCGCCAGATTTCCTAATCGTTGAAGGCATCAATGTCTTTCAAAATCCTCAAAATGAACGCCTTTACATGGCCGACTACTTTGATTTTTCCATTTACATTGATGCAAATGTCGAACATATTGAAGAGTGGTATTTGGAACGTTTTGCCAAATTGCTTATAATTGCAAAGGAAGATAAAGATAACTATTACTATCGTTTTACACAATTAAGTCAGCATGAAGCTTTAGATATTGCGAAGACCACATGGAAAAACATCAATCTTCTCAATCTAAAACATTACATCGAACCATCACGTAATCGTGCGGATATTATCTTACATAAATCTCACAACCATAAAATCGATGAAATTTACCTCAAAAAGTGAGAAAGACTTGTCAAAGCCATCATTTTCTTATATAATAATAGAGTTAGTAAATATGGAGGTGAATACTTTGGCAAATATTAAATCAGCTATCAAACGCGCTGAACTTAACGTTAAACGTAACGAAAAAAACTCAGCACAAAAATCAGCTATGCGTTCTGCGATTAAAGCTTTTGAAGCTAACCCAACTGAAGAGCTTTTCCGAGCTGCTTCTTCAAGCATCGATAAAGCAAAATCAAAAGGTTTGATCCACGCAAACAAAGCTAGCCGTGATAAAGCGCGTCTTGCTACAAAACTTGGCTAATCAATCTAAAAATCGAGTCGTCAGATGATGGCTCTTTTTCTTTACTCAAAAGTTCTGTTCCAAAACAGTTAACTGAAACAAGGATAGAACATATCGCCCCTCAGAAAATCTAGCAAGAATGCTGTGCCTGTATTTGTTTCCTGTCTGTACTGTTTTTATTTCAATTGTTTATAAAAAAGCTAAGCGCCTGGATAGCACTTAGCTTTTAAGTTGTCGCTATATCAGAACTTCAAAAACAGTTCCACTAGGTTCGTTATCTTTAACAGAGATTTCCCCTCCAAAAGCATCAACAATCTGTTTAGCTAATGATAAACCCAACCCGAAGCCTCCGGTTTGTCTTGTTCTCGCCTTATCTACCCGATAAAATCGATCAAAAATTTTCTGTTTATCATCATTAGATATACCAGGGCCATTATCAGATACTTTTAGTAAGAATCGACGGCCCTTGTTTTCTACTGAAATCGCTATGATACCGGAATCACCAGTATATTTTAGAGCATTATCAAATAAGATTGTCACCAACTGCTTCATCAATGTCTTATCAGATTTCAGTGGGCGACTGATCTGATTTGTCAATAGCAGTTGTTTCCCGTTTTCTTCTGCGATCAATTGATAATTATCAAAAATATCATCGAAAAAGGAAGGTGCTAATTCTTCTATTTTGGGATGAATACCGTCATCTCTTCTTGCTAAATTCAAAAGATTTGTTGTTAATAGCCTCATGTTTCTGACTTCATCAAGACTAGCCGCTATGTTTTCGCTATGTTCTAAAATCGTATCATTTGGTTTTCTAAATAGGGTTTCCAAGCGATTTTGTAGAACTGTTAGTGGCGTTCTTAATTCATGACTAGCGTTTTCAACAAAACGTTTTTGTTTCTCATAACTAGCAATGATAGGTTTACGGCTCCATTTTGCTAAATAAACACTGGTGATAACAGATATGAACCAAAATATCATCATGATTGTTACTACTACTTTGACATAGCGATCATAGGCTTCATCTAATTGTCTGGTACTAGCTAAAAAACTGATGTATTTTGCTTGAGGATAGGCAGGATCTGAGACTTCCAAGGTGACACTACGGTAGTTTTCAGAGTGACCATAAGCATTTAAAAGCCTTCGTTTTACAATAGTATTTAACTGTGATTTTTTCAAACGCACTCGTGAAAACTCAGAATAGGCATCCAGCGTATTAAGGATATTCCCATGCTTGTCATAAACAATAACATCTAACGCTGCGACTAAATTATCATCAGGGTTAATTTTGCTTGGCTCAATAGTAATATTGATACCATTTTCAACGGACTTCCAAGAGTAGGTTCGTGACATGGTCATATCAATATAGGTTGAAATAACACCTCTAGCCTGCTTCAGGCTACTATCTGTCGATGAGTACAAACCTAACCGCATAATTTGAAGGATTATAATGGTCATGACAAAGAAAATAGCTGTGAAAACGGCCGCGAAGTGAATAAATGGATTAAAGTTGTCCGAATGTATCTTTTGTTGTATGTATTTATGCATCTTTTAAAATGTAGCCAACGCTTCTTAAGGTTTGTAAGTTTTCTGCAAAACTTGTGCCCTTTAGTTTTTTACGAATTTTTGAAACGTAAACTTCAACGACTGAGATCGTCGTATCACTGTCAAAACCCCAAAGTCGATCAAAAATCTGGGTTTTAGGCAAAATAACATTTTGGTTTTGTAGGAAATACAACAACAATTCAAATTCTTTCCCCAAAAGTTCTACATTGTTACCATTGACCGTAACACTATTGATCGAAGTATCAACCTTAAGATCTCCGTAAATAATGGTATTATTGGTTAGTTTGCCAGAGCGTTTCAACAGCGCCTGAATACGCATTTTTAGTTCTTCAAGGTAAAATGGTTTTGTTAAATAATCATCAGCCCCCAGTTCAAAACCATGACCTTTATCATCTAAGCTTTCTTTGGCTGTCATGATAAGAACTGGTGTCGTGATTCCTTTTTCTCGTAATTCTTTCAACACCTGGAAGCCATTTTTTTCAGGAAGCATAAGATCTAACAAAATAAGATCATAAACACCGGATTCAGCTTCATACAGACCTTCTTCACCATCGAAAACCTGCATCACATCTGCAAAATCATCTAGAAAATCAAATACTGAATTGGATAAACTCAAATCATCTTCAACCAAGAGCAATTTTATCATAAAACATTTCTCCTTTGTTCTTACATTATACCTAATTATGCTTAGCTAAGCCACTTGTTTCAGTCCTTACAAGAGTATTTTTGTTATTTAAGATTTCTATTATTGTAATTCAGCAGGCTTAACTAAAGCTAAAGTCTCTGTATTTATCCAATTTATGGGGATAAAAAACGAGTCCAATCTCAGAATGTTACTGTGGTGGACTCGTTTTTTTATGAGATAGGCTGATGTTACCTTATTTCAAAAGGGCTTTTGAAACGGCATCTTTTTCTTGGTTGATTAATTCAAGTCGAGCTGAAATTTCTTTTATCCCCATAGCAATATTACGGCTAATTGCCATATCATCCAATTGAGGTTCGAAGAAAGTTTTATATTCTTCAAATGCTTTTGCTGTTTTAAATAAGCGAGAAGGTATGATAACGAAAGCATCAAAACTCATATCACCGCCAAGAACTTCTTTTATCCAGTCCCAGTTATCTTTTGACCAGTTCCATACGGTAGCTTGACTAAATCTGTGACTTAAAAGAGCTCCATACCAAGAGGATAAGTCCTGTGGTTTAACGATATCTTTATCTTTTAGGAAGCCTAAAATTATTGAAAGATTGCTTTCTGTCTTTGTATTGGCAATAGCCTGAGACAATTGGCGTTTGAAGGTGCCGTCATTAGTCGTGACATAGTAGTCAATGTATTCTTTTAAAAGGTCAGCTGTTTCAGAAGATTTAAATTCATTGACCAAGAGTACCGTACGAATGGAAGCAGGAATTTTCTCTAAATCATCGTGATACTGTTTAAATAATTGACTAGCTTCTGTTGTTACATTGACATCACGCGCTTCAATTAACTGAGTCAAAACTAATTGACGAACCATTTCATCTTCATCAGACTCCCCTGGTTTCGGAAGAAATCCTAAGCGTTCAAACTTCTCATAGAAAATACGACGAATCAAGTCGTGTTTGGCAGCTTCTTCTTCACTATTCTCATCAATAAACTTCTCAAGACCATTCAATACAGAAACGATGGCAGATACAACCATATATGAATCTGCTTTTGCTAATCGCTCGATCAGAGGAACTAGCTCCGCGTAAGAAATTTTTCCACCTTCAGCCAATAAACGACGTTCTTCGGTTACTTGCAGTTGGCTCGTTGCGTCTAAACTATCCAAATCGTTAAGGATTGCCTCTAAAACTTGACCCTTATAATTTGAAATATAATGGGCTGTATTCTCAGTGTTTAAGCGAAGGGCTCCCTTATTTTGTGCAGCGAGTTGGCTGTAATTAGGAATAACGAGACTTTCTTCCGTTAGGGTATCTGGAAGACCAACCCAATTGCTATTAAGTGGAACCTGCCACAAGCGACCAACTTTTTCCCCATCGCCAATAAAGAATTGTTCTTGGCTAATAACCAAGTTATCATCTTCAACAGTCACCGTCACAACTGGATAACCTGGTTGCTCTAGCCAAGAATTCATAAAGCCAGCAACATCCTTACCAGAAGCATCTGCTAGGGCTCTCCATAAGTCGTATCCTACTGTGTTTTGATATTGGTGTTTGTTAAAGTAAGCTTTCAATCCAGCAGCAAAGGCATCGTCACCAAGCCAACGACGCAACATATGCATGAGACGACTTCCTTTGGCATAAACAATAGCTGAATCAAACAAGGTATTAATTTCATCAGGATGTTTTACTTCAATATGTACTGACTGTACCCCATCAGTCGCATCGCGTTTGAGGGCATGTGGAACACCAGATGTTTGGAAATCTTCAAAAATATTCCATGAAGGTTCGATAGCATCGATAGAAACGTATTCCATCATATTGGCAAAACTTTCGTTTAACCATAGATCATCCCACCATTTCATCGTTACAAGATTTCCGAACCATTGGTGAGCTAACTCATGAGCAACAACAAGCGCAACTTGTTGACGACTTGATGCCGTAGAATTTTCATCCACCAAAAGATAAACTTCACGGTAAGTAACAAGTCCCCAGTTCTCCATAGCTCCCGCAGAAAAATCAGGAAGGGCTAGATGGTATGACAATGGGATTGGGTAAGAAACACCAAAATAATCTTCATAGAAATCAATGACACGAACCGCAATATCTAGCGCAAAATCAAGTGATTTTAAAGGATGAGCCTTGGTTGAGAAGACTCCAACTTCAGTGCCATTTTTAGATTTTTGTGTTTTTCCTTGAAGGTCTCCAAAACCGAAAGCCAACAAATAAGAAGACATTCTTGGTGTGGTTTCAAAGCTCCAGACACCTGTTTCTTGACGAAGTTCAGGATTTGATTCAGGCATATTAGAGAGAGCTCTCTCTCCTTCTTCTTGATCAAATTTTAAGGAGAGATCAAATGTCGCTTTTGCCTCAGGTTCATCAATACACGGAAAAGCTTCTCGAGCAAAGTGACTTTCAAACTGCGTCGAAATAACTTCTTTTTTGACACCACCTTCAGTGTAATAAGAAGGGTAAATACCAGTCATATTATCAGTGATTTTGCCCGAAAATTCAATGACAAGTGTCATCATACCTGTATCAGGTGAATCAATACGAACACATTCGTTATCGTGGTCAATCTCAAAAGTAAGTGTTTCATTATCTAGTTTTACAGATTCGATGTGCAATCCTTTTTGATGCAAGGCAATCTGATTATCTAGCGCTTCTCCTGTGATAGCAACATTACCTGAAAATTGTTTTTCCTGACGATTCAAATCAAGAAAAAGATTATAGTTTTCTGGAATAAACGTTTCAATCAAGTGTTTAACTACTTTCATAATACTCCTTAATATTAGCTGGGAATTTCCCTAAGTACTTTTTATACTCAATGAAAATCGAAATTAGACTAGGCGCCGCCGACGGAGATAGAACTGACGTTCATCAAGTCAGCAACGTCTGCTTTTGATCTTCAAAGAGTGTTAATTGGTTTGATTGTCTCTTAAGACTAGTTGTAAAAACCAAAAAATAAGAAAAGGATGCTGAATCCAACACCCCTAATTATATCATAAAGTGACTTATAATTCGATAATCTTGCCAGTTTTAAGATAGACTACCCACTCGCAAATATTACGAGCATAGTCACCAATACGTTCTAAATACATGAGAACTTGAAAATACTCTTTGCCAGCAAAAGCTGCTTCAGGATTTTCTCTGATACCTTCCACTGCTTGATGCTGGATTGTTCTGAAGTATTCATCAATTTCTTCGTCTTTAGCAGCAACTTCGCGAGCAGCAGCTTCATCACCATTGATATAAGCGTTAAAGGCATCTTCTAACATGCGTTTAACAGCTTTCCCCATCTTACTAATTTCTGCTTCTACGTGAGGAACGCGCTCCTCGCCCTTCATTCGAATCGTTGCTTTTGCAATAGCAGAAGCATGATCGCCCATGCGCTCAACGTCGTTAGAAGCTTTTAAAACAGTAATAACTGTTCGCAAATCTTGTGAAACTGGTTGTTGCAGAGCGATAATTTCAAGTGATTTTTTTTCAAGTTTGGTTTCGTAATTATTAACCACTTCATCTTCATCAATCACTTCTTGAGCTAAGTCACGGTCATGGCTAACAAAGGCGCGGACACTTTTGTTAATCTGCGCCAAGACTTCTGTTCCCATAGCATAAAATTGATTGTGCAGTTTATCTAATTCTTCTTCAAATTGTGTGCGTAACATAGGCTACCTCTTTCTTTGATTTGGATTATCCAAATTTACCAGTAATATAGTCTTCTGTTTCTTTATGTTTTGGCTTCATAAACATGGTTTTAGTATTTTCAAACTCAATTAAATGACCATCAAGGAAGAAACCGGTACGGTCTGAAATTCGTGATGCTTGCTGCATGGAACGTGTCACAACAACCATCGTATAGTCTCTTTTTAGTCCATACAAGGTCTCTTCAATTTTCCCTGCGGAAATAGGATCCAAGGCCGATGTTGGCTCATCTAAGAGAATAATGCGTGGGCTAGTTGCTAAGACACGTGCTACACAAACACGCTGCTGTTGACCACCAGACAAACCAAGCGCAGAATCATTAAGACGATCTTTAACTTCATTCCAGATAGAGGCACCTATCAAAGATTTTTCCACGGCTTCATCAAGAATCGCTTTATCTTTGACACCCTTGATACGTAAACCATAAACAACGTTTTCATAAATTGACATTGGAAATGGATTCGGTTGTTGGAATACCATCCCAATCTCTTTGCGCAAATCTACAGTATCTGTTCTAGGACTATAGATATTTTGACCATCATAGCTAATAGAACCTGTTAAAGACCACTCTGGATTCAAATCTCCCATACGGTTAATGGCTCTAAGAAGAGTGGACTTACCTGAGCCAGATGGACCAATCAGGGTTGTGATTTCATTTGGAAAAATATCGAGTGACACATTATTCAAAGCTTTCTTTTTACCATAATATACCGACAAATCGCGGACTTGTAAAATTGGTTTTGTCATTCGTTCTCCTTCCTACCCAAAACGTCCTGAAACATAATCGCTGGTTGACTGTAACTTAGCATTTTGGAAAATGGTTTTGGTTTTGTCATATTCAATCAAATCACCTAGATAGAAAAAAGCTGTGTAATCACTAGCACGTGCAGCTTGTTGCATGTTGTGTGTTACGATAATGATAGAGTAATTTTTCTTCAACTCAAACATAGTTTCTTCCAGTTGCATGGTTGCAATTGGGTCCAAATTTGATGCCGGCTCATCCATCAAAAGGATTTCAGGTTTTACAGAAATCGCGCGAGCAATACACAAACGCTGTTGCTGTCCACCTGACAGTGTAAAAGCTGATTTATGAAGATCATCTTTTACCTTATCCCATAGACCAACTTGTTTTAGAGAGGTTTCAACAATTTCATCCAACACTTTTTTATCTCGAATACCAGCACGTTCATGAGCAAAAGTGATGTTATTATAAATTGATTTTGCAAATGGATTTGGACGTTGGAAAACCATCCCAATGTGCTTACGCATTTCATAGACATTGATTTCAGGTGCGTTGACATCAATGCCTTGATACATGATTTCACCTGTCACTTTAGCAATATCAATGGTATCATTCATACGATTTAAACTACGCAAAAAGGTAGACTTGCCACATCCTGATGGGCCAATCAAAGCTGTAATTTTATTTTTTTCGAATTGCATATCAATTCCTTTGATAGCTTCATTTTTACCATAATAAACATGCAAGTCATTGGTAGATAAAATGAGGTTATCTTCAGGAAAAGTGATGATATGTCTTTCATCCCAATTATACTCAGGCATATAAACTCCTTATTAGGTTGCTGATGTTAGTTTTTCGTGTAATTTCTTACCAATAAAGCGAGCAGACAGGTTGAAAATCAAAATAAAGATTAATAAAACTGCTGCTGATCCTGCTGATACAAGAGTAGCATCAGGAATGGTTCCTTCACTGTTAACTTTCCAAATATGAACAGCTAATGTTTCAGACTGACGGAAAGGTGAGATCGGGCTGGTTACACTTAGAGGATTCCAGTTTGACCAGTCAAGGGCTGGAGCTGATTGACCAGCTGTGTAGATCAAGGCTGCTGCTTCTCCAAAAATACGTCCTGAAGCCAAAACAATCCCTGTTACAATCCCTGGTAGTGCTTCTGGGACAACAACATGCAAAACAGTTTCCCAGCGTGATAAGCCTAGCGCTAGACCAGCCTCACGTTGTGTATGATGAACCGTACGCAAACTATCTTCAACCGTACGCGTCATTTGGGGAAGATTGAAGACTGTCAAGGCAAGGGCACCAGAAATGATTGAAAAACCATATTCAAACTGTACAACAAAGATCAAGTAGCCAAACAAACCAACAACCACTGATGGCAATGAAGATAAAATTTCGATACAGGTGCGAATGAAATTCGTCAACCGACCTTTTTTAGCATATTCTGAAAGATAGATTCCTGCCCCCATTGACAAAGGAACTGAAATAATCAAGGTGGTCACAAGTAGGAACAAGGAGTTGTATAATTGAATCCCAATACCACCACCTGCTTCGTATGAAGAAGATTTACCAGTCAAGAAGGACCAACTGATATGAGGCAGACCGCGAACCAAAATAAAGAGGATGAGCGATGCCAAGATTGCGACGATAATCGCTGCAATGGTGTAGAGAACACCAGTTGCTAATTTATCCATTTTTTTAGCGTTCATAGTTTCTCTTTCTCTCTCTTGTAATGAATTTAACGAGGGTGTTGAAGGCAAGACTCATCAAGAGCAAGACCAAGGCAAGCGACCAGAGAACGTTATTTTGAACTGTTCCCATGACAGTATTACCGATTCCCATTGTTAAAACTGATGTTAGAGTGGCTGCTGGTGTTGTCAATGACGTTGGAATAACAGCAGAGTTACCAACAACCATTTGGATAGCTAATGCTTCACCAAAGGCGCGTGCCATTCCGAAGATTACAGCCGTAAAAATACCTGGGCGGGCGGCATTTAAAACAACACGCCAAATGGTTTGCCAACGTGTGGCTCCCATAGCCATACTAGCTTCACGATAATGACGAGGGACAGCTCGAAGACTGTCAGTTGTCATAAAGGTCACCGTTGGGAGAATCATAACAAAAAGAACAAAGACCCCTGACAAGATACCAAACCCTGTTCCTCCAAAAATGGAACGAACAAATGGTACAACGATTTGCAAACCAATAAATCCATAAACCACAGATGGAATACCAACCAATAATTCAACAGCTGGTTGAAGGATTTTTCTACCATACTTAGGAGAAACCTCTGTCATAAAGACTGCTGCTCCAATGGCAAAAGGTGTTGCAATCAAGGCTGACAAAATGGTTACGATAAAAGATCCCATAATCATCGGCAGAGCTCCCATGAGAGGTTTACCATCTGGACCCTTTACACTAGGTTGCCAATCTGAACCAAATAAAAATTTGAAGACATTAATGCGATCAACAAAGAATGTTGAAAGTCCTTTTTGAGCGACAAAAATCAAAATCATCGCAACGATAAAAACAATTAAAGCAAGACATAGAAAAGTAATGGTCTTACCAAACTTCTCAAGACGAGAGTTTTTTGAAGGTGCGACTAATTTCTTAGCCAATTCCTGATTCTTCATTTCTACTCCTTTATTTTGGTGAGACTTTACCATCAGCTGTTTTCTCAACTTTCATATCGTTCATAGAAATGTATCCCATTCCGGTAACGATATTGGCTTGAACCTCTTCAGACAACATGAAGTCTAAAAATTCTTTCGTTAGAGCCTTCGGCTCACCTTTTGTATACATGTGTTCATATGACCAAATTGGCCAGTCATTAGAAGCCACATTTTTAGCAGACGGTTCAAATCCATTAAGTTTCATTGTTTTAACACTATCATCTAGATAGGCAAAGGCCAGGTATGAAATGGCTCCGGGCGTTTGAGAAACAATGGATTTTACCATACCATTTGAGTCCTGTTCTTGACTTTTCTTGGCAGTAGCATCACCCATGATAACACTATCAAAGGTGGCACGTGATCCCGAACTGGCTGCACGGTTAATAATAGAAATATTTAAATCTTTTCCACCTACTTCACTCCAGTTGGAAATCTTTCCGGAAAAAATATCACGTAACTGTTCTGTTGTCAAATTATCAACTGACACTTCTTTATTAACAATAACAGCGAGGCCAGCAACCGCTACACGATGATCTACAAGCTTAGAGGCATCAATGCCATCTTTCTCCTCAGCAAACAAGTCACTGTTACCAATTTGAACGGCACCTGATTGAACCTGGGAAAGTCCTGTACCAGAGCCCCCACCTTGAACATTGATGGTCTTACCAATATTTTGCTTACTAAACTCATCTGACGCTGCCTCTACAAGTGGCTGTAGGGCGGTTGAGCCAACTGCTGTTGACGTTTCCCCTTTATCAATCCACTTAGCACAACCAGAAAGGAACAATAATACTACAGCAAGCATTCCCACAAGTGTGAGTAGCTTTTTCTTTTTCATTTTTTTTCCTCCGAAGAACGAAATCAATTTAAGGTGTACTAAAAGCATCTTTCTAATATTGTCAGATAACTCTATAGCACAAATTTATTATATCAAGAAGTCCATCAACTGACTTTCTTTTTGAATCAAATTGTATTCAATAACAGTTAGTATTGAAACCGTAAACCTTTCGGGTAATAGTTTTTCAACTGATTTCCAACAACTTTGGCAAATCCTAAACCATTCCCATTTATAACGACTTGGTACCATCCATTAATGTAGTTTTGATCTAAAAGCACCTGATTTCCAGAAACATAAATCTTAAACTGTTCTATATTAATTTCTATATTCTGTACTACCTCAGATGGTTTTAAGGCCACGCCTAAAGCAAAAGATGGCTCAAATCTATTCTTCTTAAATGTTCCTAAATGAAGACCATTTCTGGCAATTCTTACCTTTGATAGGTCTGGTAAACCTTCTGGTAACAGATAAAGATTATCACCAAATGTTTCGTAAGAGCCAACCAGCTCAGTCGTTAAGTGCTCGCTTGAAAAGCGATTCCAAAGGTCAACTTGTGTTTTCGTTAAAGCGCTTGAGGTTGTTTTTGATAGTTTCTTACTTTTTGTTTTTGGCTTATTGGGTTCGCTTCGTAGATTTTTAAATTTAGCGATAAATTGCCCTTCTCCTTTAAAGCGATGAGGATACATACGAACTGTCCCTGGGATGATTTCACTATTAGTCATCCCGTTTATTGGCTTAATCGGAGTTAATTCCAAATTGTCAAAACTCTCTAAAAGCCAAGAAACAACACCTTCGTTTTCCTCTGGCGCCCATGTGCAAGTTGAATAAACCAACTCACCTCCTGGTGCCAGCATTGTTATAGCCTCAGCTAAAATGGATTTTTGCAAATTAGCTAATTCATTTGGGTAACCAGCATGCCAATAAGTCATCGCATCAGGATCTTTTCGGAACATGCCTTCACCAGAGCAAGGCCCATCAAAAACAATTAAGTCAAAATAACTTGGAAAAACCTTCGCTAATCGTTCGGCCGATTCATTAGTCACAATGACATTTCTGGCACCAAATCGCTCCACATTCTCAGCCAGAATTTTGCTTCGTTTAGTGCTTATTTCATTGCTGACTAAAAGTCCAGTATTATTTAAATAACTTAGCAAATGAGTTGTCTTTCCCCCTGGAGCGGCTGCTAAATCCAAAACTTTCATATCTGATTTAGGACTGGCAACTTGGCCAACCATTTGAGCAGCCGGCTCTTGTGAGTATACTAGGCCTGTCACATGCTCAACAGATTTTCCAGATATTTTTCCATAATGCCCCCATGGGGTGTCAGGTATGGGGGCATCAAACACAATCTGCTCTTCCTTTAAGGGATTCGTCCGAAAAGCTGAGATAGCCGTTTTGTCAAATGATTCTAAAAAAGGCTGAGCTTCATGTCCGAGCAGTTCTTGGTATTTTTTGATAAATTCTTTTGGTAATTCCATAGTCATATTATAACAAATTCCTAACTATTGCCCTATAAAAAAAGCCTTTGGAGGCTCTTCTTCTTAATCTAATTTAATGTACCAATTTTTGAATGGCTGACAATTCTTCTTTTGGGACGAACATGACCTTCTGTCGATTTTTAAAGTCGGCTTTCTGCCCAGTCACTGTCAACAAACAATAACCTAGTTTCTCGCCCATAATGGATGCCGCTGCGTAATCCCAAGGAGCAATGTGAGAGAAATAAGCTAGCAATTTTCCAGACATCACTTGAGCCATACTGATGCCAGCGCCACCGTAAACACGTACACCAAGAGCAGTTTTAGTGAATTCTCGGAGACCATTCGTGTTTTCTAAATACATTTGAGCATTCACACCAACTAGACTTCTCTTAAAAGAACGATGGTGATAGGTTTCAAGCTTAACATCATTCGCATAAACATCAAATTGACCGCCACCTGAGTAAAGAACATCTTTCATGACATCTAAAATCAGACCAAACTGACCAATGCCCTTCTCATAATAGGCAATCATAATGGCAAAATGGTCTTGTTGGGCGATAAAATTAACAGTGCCATCAATTGGATCAAGAACCCAAACGTTGCCGTCAGAAATCGGATGAGTAACATCGTCTTCTTCTGCAAGAAAATGATCATCTGGATAGGCTCTTAGGATAGCCTTAATCATTAGTTCCTGACATTGCTTATCTAAACTGGTGACCAAATCAGTCTCATCAGCCTTCTCTTCTATATCAAAATCCTGATGCATTGCTTCTTTAATAAATAACCCAGCTTCCTTAATTAGGGATTTTGCAAATAAAAATTTACTTTCCAAGCTTCAACCACCCTTCAGTCTGCGATTTTGCTGCCTGCACAGCTCGATACGTTGAGTAGCCACTGACTTGCTCAAAATCTTTATCTAAACGTTTCTCCTCACCTTTTGAAGGAACAACCTTTTTAAACTCTTTATAAGCTTCTAGTAAGACTGTCACACTGACCTTACTCTCGTACGCTTTTTCAACTTGATTAAAAAAATGAAGTACTGAAGTCATTTCTTCAGTACTCCAGGATAAATCAAGCGGGTATGAATAATTGTTATTGCGCATGTTGTCCCTCGATTTCAGCACGAATAGTCGCTTGGCGAAGTTCTTGCTTGCGATAGTCCCGAGGGAGAAACGCACGGATTTCATCCTCGTTAAAACCAATCTGCATGCGTTTGGCATCCATGATAATTGGTCGACGTAACAGACTAGGATTTGAAGCAATAAGATCAATCAATTCTGAAACGGATAAGTCATCCACATCGACATCTAATTTTTGAAAGACTTTGGATCGCGTTGAAATAATATCTTCTGTGCCATTTTCAGTGAATGACAAAATAGACATTAATCCGTCTTGAGTCAGAGGACTTGTGATAATGTTGTGTTCTTCGTATTCAACGTCATGCTTTTCTAACCAAGCGCGTGCTTTACGACAACTGGTACAACTTGGTGATAAAAATAAAGTAATCATATACTGCCTCATTAATCAATCTACTTATTTTTTATTATACAAAAAAATAAGTAGATTGGCTATGCTTTTTGCCAATTTATCGCAATTTCTTGATCACTTTTCAATTGGTCAACTAAATCATCGATGCCATTGAATTTTTCCATTTCACGAATCTTTTCCAACCAGAATATTTCAATTTCTTCGCCGTATATATCACCTGAAAAATCAAAAATATTGACTTCTAAGCGCATCTCCGTCCCACCAAAGGTTACATTTTTTCCAATACTGGTCATCGAGCGGTATCGTTTCCCCTTGACTAAGACATCTGTCACATAGACACCATCAGACGGGATATGGGTTCTATCGGTAGGTGCTAGATTAGCAGTCGGAAAGCCAATCGTTCGACCACGAGCGTCACCATGAACAACAATTCCTCTGGTCGAAAACTCATATCCAAGCAATTTATTGGCCTCACGGACATTACCTTCTTGAATTAATTCTCGAATCAGTGTAGAACTAATTTTCTGCTTACCATCTGTTACTTCTGCTACCGTCACGACATTACCTTCAAAATTTCTAGAAAGGTAATCAGCATTTGTTCGATTATGACCAAAATGATAATCAAAGCCAACAACAATAGAATCTGGATTTAACTGCCTAATATAAGTATCAATAAATTGATCAGAGGTTACTTTGGCGAAATCACTCGTAAAATCAGTTAAATATAAGGTGTCAACACCATACTCTTCAAATTTTTCATAACGTTTTTGGGGCGAGGTAATATGGAGCAACAAATCAGGAGTGTATCGACTAAAAGCCAATTTAGGAGACTCAACAAAAGTTAATACGATTACCTTTAGGTCTTTTTGATTAGCAATTTTTTTAGCCTGTTCAAACAGTGCTTTGTGCCCTTGATGTAGGCCATCGAAATATCCTAAAACAAGCACTGTTTTTTTAGCTTCATTAATTTCTTGATAAGAATGTATCGTTTTTATTTTCATGATAGTAGTACTTTTCTTGGTTTGTACAAATCTTCTCGTTTTTCTAAAATAGCTACAACCTTGGCATTATAATAAGCTGCCAGTGTCGCCTCTTGACTGTCTAACTTGATAAACCTGCCAAACCGAATATTAGCAACATCATCATCGCTTAATTCGACTGAAGGTAAATCAGATACCCCATATTCAATCGGTAACAGAAAGCTCAAATCTTCTTTCTCAATCATTTCTTGAATATCTTTTAAACAGTATGCTTCAGAGAGTTTCAAACCAGCAGATGCTGTACGTTCTAGTCGCGACATGTGACTAGCAAAGCCGAGGCGTTTTCCAAGATCAACTGCAAGAGTTCTCACATAAGTTCCTTTACTACAAGCAACTTTGAAAGAAAATCTGACCCATTCGTCATCAAACTCTAAAGGAGAAGTTCTCACAAATTCTTTAATCACAACATGGCGTTCAGGGCGATCAACCGTTTCACCCGCTCTAGCATACTCATATAATTTTTTGCCATTAACCTTTACAGCTGAGTACATAGGAGGAACTTGAGTTATCGATCCAGTCAAAGTTCGCATCGCAGCATCAATAGCTTCTTCCGTTAGATCCTTAGTGATTGGTGTTCGCTCAACCATTTCCCCACTGGCATCTTCTGTCGTTGTGGAGAAGCCAAATGTTATGTCACCTTCATAGACCTTTCCTGCTTCGGTCATGAATTCAATCACACGGGTTGCCTTTCCTACCGCTATTGGTAAAACTCCTGTGACATCAGGATCCAAGGTTCCACCATGACCTATCTTTTTTTCATGCAATAGTTTACGAAGTTTAAAAACTGCATCGTGACTGGTCATTCCAGCCTCTTTCTTTAAGTTGATAATTCCGTTAATCATAATAGCTATTATATCATAAAGCAAAAAAAGAGTGAGACACAAGAACCGCTAATTAATAGAACGACTTGCTCTCACCCTTATTGCCTTTAGTTATAAAATATCTCTGTTAAAATCTGTATCTATGGCTCTGAAATCTTGGATCTCTTGAACATATTCTAAAATACCCTCGAATTCTCCATGAGCGTTACGTACGGCCGCATAGGTAATATGTACAAAAATATCTCTTTTGTCAGACTTAAACCACATGGTTACTTTATCTTTTTGCCCAGACTTGAGAAGTTCCATAACTTTTTTTACTTTTTCCAAAACTCTAGGAGGATGGCACAGTTCAACATGACGACCAATTTGACTAGGATTGCGTTTAAATATCATATCTTCAGCTGACGCATAATCATTATAATATTGGAAAATATCCTCTTTATTGACAAAAGTGATTTCCATAGGTAAATGATTAAGTATTAGATTAGCTTGGTCAACCGATAAATAGCCATTCCCAAAAGCCTGCGGTGTCGTTCTATCAACCTTCGTTTTTTCTTTCTTTGGTGTAAAGGTGATTGAGAAGACGCCAGTATCAGTTTCTATAATTTTAGTATCTGAATACTCAGGAAGGTTTTCAGTATTCGTATCATCTGTGGTCTGCTTGCTTGTTTGTAGAAATTCCTCACGGTGCGGTTGCCATTCTTGGGTTGGCTTAATAATAGCATAACCATACTTGTCGCTATCTTTAGCAATAGCCAGCCAATCATCTTGCGTAAAAGTCTCCAATAGAATCATCAATAAGATAGATTCTTCTTTGAAAATCATTTCTTCGAATTCACTTGCAAATGCTTCAAATTTTTCTTTAATCAGTTCAATGGACGCCTCTGGTAAAGAGTCAGCGGCATTCTTGGCTTCTGCAAACAAGTCTCGAATATCATCATCAACCCCCCACATTACCTTAGGTGGGGCATCATGACCATATCGCTCCATAATTGGGAAAAAAAGTTCTTCTTTCCGAGTATAATGCCTATCAAATTGACCTAGGAGTCTCATCTGGTGCTTTAAACCCTTAGATAATTGATCAAAAAGTTTTGCATGCTCAGGTTTCGTTAAATGATCCAAGATACGGCGGATGCGAAGCATCGCAGCTCGCAGAGCTAGGTTTTCCTGTTTAAAAACATAGACAGGGTGCCCCTCTTGGTCAGCATCTGCTACTTCCACATCTTGGACAGCACCTTTAAAAAGGTTAGCATGGACGTTACATAAGCCCATAATATCCTCAAACGTTATCCCTGTATCAGAAGACATTAGCTCATGCTCCATCATTGAAATTTCTAAAGCTGAAACTCCTGTAAAATGCTCGTTAAAACGCTCCTGAACGGATTCAGCACTGGCACCCTGATGAAGTTCAAGTAAAATTTCTTTTAGTATCTCAATACGATTATTGTCCATACGTTATTCCTCTATATCATACCCATGCATCAGTAATGTTTCTTTAATCTTTTCAATCGGGATATGAGCTAATTTTGCTCCAGATTTTAAACTTGTTACCTTACCAACAGTGTTCAACATCGCAGGATTTGCCAGAGGTTTAAAACCTAGTTCTACTAGAATCTCCTGAAGTTCTGGGTGATCTTTTATGATGTCAGCAACTGTTTTTTTTAAGTCTATTGTATTGTGCACCGCAAACCTCTTTTTAGTATTCAAATATTATCTTTTTTAAATTCGTCAAATTGCTTTCGCATCGTTGGATTTTTCCGCGTTAATTTTTTGACAGAAACATCTTCCAATTTATTATTCGCTAATCGCAACTGATTCTCACTTGTCGTTAAAGCTGCCTTAACGGCTTCCATTCGTTTGATGGATTTGTCAATTTCATCAATAGCCTTTTGGAAATTCTTACTGGCTGATTGGTAATTCTTAGCAAAAGCATTTTTAAAGACATCTAAGTCTTCTTCAAAATGGGTGATATCAATATGTTGTTCTTTTACTAAGGCTAATTCTTGCTTATACTGTAACGAATTGAGTGCTGCATTACGCAGTAAGGTAATGATCGGAATAAAAAATTGTGGACGAACAACATACATTTTAGGATACTCGTAGGAAACGTCCACGATACCATTGTTGTAAAGATCGTTATCCATTTCTAAAAGCGAAACCAAAATAGCGTATTCACAATTTTTTTCTTGTCGATCTTTGTTCAATTCCTTAAAGAAGTGGTCATTTTTCTTTTTAGAGGCTGTTTCATCACCCTCGTTTTTCATCTCAAACATGATCGAAATGATCTCAATACCATTGTCATCGAATTCCCGGTAAATATAATCACCTTTTGATCCTGTTTTAGCATCATTGTCTTTTCCAAATTGTGCATTTGGAAAGGCTGTCATACGAAGACGGTTAAACTCATACTCACAATGTTGCTCCAAGCTTTCTCCAATCATCTTAGTTGATTGTTTTGCTTTAAAGTCTTTGTAGTAGGCGATAAGTTCATCCTTTTGTGCTAGTTCTGTTTGATGACGGCTTAGCAAAGATTGTTTAGCCAACTCCTGCTTTTGTTCCTGAAGTAAGAGTTGGTTAGTAATCTGGTCTTTTTCTTGTTGGAGTTTAGTTAAGGCTTCTTGTTTTTCCTTGTCTTTTTCCAAACCAAGAAGGTCGATTTTTGATTGTAACTCTTGATTTTCTTTATCTTTTTGTGATAAGGCTTGAGCCAAGGTCAGAGCGTTATCGGCTACTAGTTTATCGATTTTTTGTTTTAAATTATTGATCTCGTCATTCTTCTGAGTCATTACATTCTGCAATTCGACAGCTTGCTGGCTTTCGAATGTCTCTAGTCTATGCTCTAAAGTCGCAATTTCTCTTTCTTTTTTTCCTAACTCAGATTGTAATGCATTTTTAGACTGTTCTTCAATCAATTGTCTTTCTGACGCAAGTCTTTCTAGAAGGTCATGTTCAAATTCTTTAGTTCTTACCTGCTCTAATAATTGACTATACTCTGTTTCATTTATGGTAAACACCGTTTGACAATGGGGACATTTTATTTCGTTCATCTCAAACTCCTCAATCATTTGGTCCTATTATAACAAAAAAAGCAATGATATTCAGTGCTTTCTTATTTATTAGGGAAATAGTGTGCGCTTCACTTCTTCTTGAATATATTGCCATTCTTGATTAGCACGCTCAAACTTACGTTGAAAATCAGCTTGCCCTCGTAAATAGCGACCAATAGCATAATCCTGTTTGACAATGGGCAACAAGGGGATAAGGATATCTCCAATTTCCTTGGTTGATAGATTCATGACAGCTTTCCCGCGGTCAGTTGCTTTTAATAATTCTTGACCAGCAGCTGTTTCAAAGAATAATTTGAGATAGTATCCTCTAACTTTAGCTGATGGTCTGATAATGGTGAAATTAGATGAAGCTACAACTGGGCCAGATTGTTGGTCAAATACAGCAAGTTTCAGCTGAGTACCTTTTGAAGAAACCAAAACATCTCCTGCCTTTAAATAGTATTTAGAAACTAAACGCTCATCCTCATCGTATGTTTTCAAATTAGTATAATCAACAAGGCCATCATTTATATCAACGATATTGATAACCGCAATACGTTCTCCCTCAGCTTTTGAAGAGACCGCTCTTCCTTTAAAAATACTAGCAATATCTTTTAAAAGGGAATGATTATTTGATTTAAATGTTTCCATAACCGGAAAATCTCTCCTTCTGTTGATATTAGTATTTTAATACAACTAGGATACGAAAGCAAGTAAAAAACCAGATAAATCTGGTTTTAAGGGTAATCTATAATCCGACGTTTATATTAAATAAATTTTTCAAACGCGAATAAGCAAGATCATCTCCGACAAAAAAGATATGATCTCCTGCTTCTAAAACAGCGTAAGGACTTGGTGATAATACGAGGGTTCCGTGCTGTTCAATACCAACAATAGTTGCACCAGTTTGGTGCCAAATATTTAAATCGCGAATAGATTCACCCAAATGACTAGCTTCTTCAGTTAAGATGATCTCATATGGTGTAAAGGGATATTTACGACTGACGGATTGGCTTTGTAACAAGTATTCATCAACCAGGTCAGCAAGATCCTCTAATTCATCTACTTGCTTTTTAATGTTTTCACGGATTTTATTTTTTATCATCGCGATAGAATGCGTCGTTTCATAATTTTTCAAGAAGTCTTCAGCCTTCTCTTTCGATAAGACGATCGCACCACTACCATGTTTTAAACTGACAATATGCATATCAGCTAAAATATTTAAACCCTTACGTGCAGTTTCTGGAGAGACATTAAAGGTACTTGCTAATGTAGACCTTGATTTTAATTTCTCACCAACTTCATAATCACCATCCGCAATTCGTTTAGCAACGGCAACGGCAACTTGCTGATACTTGGAACTCCTTACTTCTGAACTGACTCTCCTCATCATGATACCTCCGACTTGATTTTACCACCTTATACAAGTCTTGACAATAGGGATAAATCTACGATCTTACCATTTTCTGGAAATACTGTAACTTACCATATCCATCAATCTATGACTTCGCTTATCACTTCACAATACAAAACAAAAGATCAGGATTTCTCCCAACCTTCCGCCACCAATTTAATGTTAAGTCAAATTAGTTATTCTTTTGTTATTAGTCTGCAACAACAACGTCGCTATCCACTGAAGCCGTGTAAGTAACCCCTTCAGGCTCAGTTGACATTGCTTCTTTAGCTTTTCCTGCTTGCTCTGAAGCGTATTGTTTAGCTTCAGCCGTCTTTTCAGCAGTAAATTCTTTAGCTTGAGTAGCTTTTTCTGACGCATAATCGCGTGCTTCAACAGATTTTTCTGAAATGTATTCACCTGCACTTTGAGCAGCTTCCTTAGTACGTTCGTAACCTGCAGCAGTAGCTTCTTTAGCACGTTCATAACCAGCTGCTGTTGCTTCCTTGGTCTTAGCATAACCAGCTTCAACACGATCTTGAACAGTCACAGAAGCTTCTTCAAACTCCTCGCGAGTCATAATGTCAACAACATTGATGTTAACTTCAATAACTTTCAAATGAGTCATCACTTCAACATTTTGAGAGATAATCTCTTTAATACCATCCGCAATAGCCGGAATGTCTTTGCCGTATTCAACGATAACATCAAGATCAGTAGCTACTTCTTCTTTACCAACTTCAACATTAACGCCAGTTGTTACATCTTCAGAATTAACTAACTTATCTTTGACGTTTGAGAAGAATCCTCCGCTAACAGATAACAATCCATCGATGTTTTCAAGAGCATGACCAATAATTTTTTGAATTACTTTTTCATCATAAGTTACTGTACTTTTAATTTCAGTCATAATACTACCTATTCCTACTTGTTATTTTTTGATTTAAGGCCGTCAATAGCACCTTTTACAGTATCTTTAGCATCAGCGATTTTTTCTTTGATCTCACCAGCTGCTTTTTCGACTTTACCTTCAGATTCTGTACGTTTATCTCCGGTCACTTTTCCAAGACCTTCTTTAACTCCACCAGAAACTTTATCTACTTTAGCATCAAATTTTTCTTCAGACATCTTCTTTCCTCCTAATATTATCCTAGAGTTATCTTTTATTATTTTACACGTGGCTCAGTTTGTTCTTGAACACGATCAACACCATTGCTTACAGCACCTTTAGCGTTGTCGTATTGGTTTGAAACAAACTGACTAGTTGCTTGTGCGCCACTTGAAACACGATCTTGAAGGCTTACTGAATCAGCTTCAAATTGTGCACGTGTTTTAATGTCTACAACGTTAACGTTAACTTCAACAACTTCAAGGTCAGTCATTTTAGTAATTTCTTCTTCAACAACTCTTTTGATTTGATCAAAAATAGTTGGCACGTGTTGCTGATACTCAACAACAGCATCTAAGTCAACAGCAACTTGTTTTGTACCAACTTCAACATTGACACCATCTGTCACATTATTAGTGTTGACTAATTTTTCTTTGATGTTTGAGAAGAAACCACCATTGATAGCAAGCAAGCCATTCACGTGTTCAACAGCAAGGCCTACAATTTTTTCAATAACTTTATCTTCATAAGTTAGCTGACCACGAATAGCTTTTGGATCCACTGGATTGTTGTTAATTGAATGATTTTCTACCATAATATACCTCTCTCTATTTAAAAGAATAATGACTTTGTTATTATTTAAAATTTTCTAAGAAACGGTCGATTAGTCCTGTTTCTTGTGCAAAGTAACCAGCAAAGCTACCTGCCGCAACCAGAATTAAAATGAATAATGTTTTAAAAAATCCGAATGTCACTAGTAGAAGTGCTAAGAAGAAAGCTGCCCCTCCACCAATGATGGGGTATTTGTACTTTTCAAATATTTCCATGCTTCACTCCTACTCTACACGACCACTTTTGATTGTCTTCTCTTCGATAACATCTTTGACTTTGACACTAAAATCAACATCATGTTCCACGCCAAAGAATGCTTTAAGTCCAACTTCCAAATCTTTCTTAAGTTTTTCTGTATTCGTAATGACATTTGAACGAGGAACAACCTGACCTCTGACATCCACCTTGAATTTTTTCTTGTAAAGACTTGCTGTCACCTTAGGATTTTTCATTAAGCCTTCTGATTCGACGAGACTCTTAACATAACCTTCAATTGCTGACTTCTTGAGTTTCAATTTTCCTTTATCGTCGGCAAGTTCTACTTCACTGTAACGACGAGGGAAAAAGATTATGACTACAATCCCAATAAGCACCAGGATAAAGAGTACAATCGCAGCCCATAAGAAATACTGCGCCAAGAACTCTCTCCAAATGCTATGTGCACGAAAGTTTACAGGTACCCAAGATAGAGCTGGAAGGCGCAAGATACGCTGATTAAGAAAAATAACATTTCCCAACACCGTAAGAAGCACAATCCCGACAAGGCTATATAGAATTTTCCATCCTTTTGCCATGACTCCTCCTTTATGAATGATTATTTAGTTTTTGAAAGTACGAATGATACAACGATAACAACAATCACTGCTCCAAGGATTGATGGGACAAGTGCCATACCAGCCAAGCTAGGACCCCAAGAACCAAATAAGGCTTGACCAACCCAAGAACCGGCAATACCAGCTAAAATATTAGCAATCCAACCCATTGAGCCACCTTTTTTAGTAAGGGCTCCAGCAATCGCACCAATAAGCGCTCCGACGATAAGTGACCATAATAATGACATAATATAAAACCTTTCTATTCACTTCCCTGTGGGAATTAAGCAAGATACTATTAAAAGTATCATATTAACAAAACAACAACTTTCTCGAGAAATGGTCAAAGTGACCACTTATAAATTAAGTGAGTGTGTAAATTACTTTTTTAGCGGCATCACTCAAACAAAGAAAACGTTCTCTATGCTTTTGTAATAGCATTTCTAAAACTGACCACATTTCATTTAATTTATATTGTTATTATACACTATTATGTCGATAAAACAATTAATATGCTCTCTTTTTTTAAATTTTTTCTTTTTTTATCTATACCATCACAACCTTTCTATTTTCTAGGTATGAATTATATATGGTCGCTTCGTAGTCTCTCACCTCCCCTATCTTTTTCATTTACCAAAAACACGAGAGAGCTATTAGCTTTCCCGTGTCTGTATAAAATGGAGACTGAAATAATTTTCTATAAGACAGGGTTAAAAGTCTTTAGTTTTTTTACGACGACGTGATGCTGCAAAACCTAGTGAAGCAAGTGCAATAGCTGAACCTGCTACAACTGCTGTTGATGATGATTTTTCACCAGTACTTGGCAATTGATCGTTATTCGCAGCTTTTGATGCTTCTGCTTTTTCAGAAGAAGCTGTTGCTTTAGCAGCTGATGCTTTTACTTCTGATTTATCAGCAGCTTTTTTAGCTCCCTTATCTGAAGCATTAGAACCATCTTTACCTTGTTCTTCTTTTTGAGTATCATCTGCTTTTGGTGCTTCTGGTTTTTCCTCTTTTGGTTGATCTTCACCTGGCTTGTCAGATTTTTGAACTTTATCAACAGCGATAAAGTCTTCGTGATGATCTGTATTAGCTAGGTCAAATGCTGCTGTACGGTAGCTGTTCAATTCATAACCTTCTGGAAC
>NZ_JBEHGL010000018.1:0-47493 GCF_040225085.1 Streptococcus jiangjianxini
ATGAGCATGCGACGTAAAAAATTTGTCCTTAGTCTGTCCTTTGACCAGTATTTAAAACGATTACTGTAAGGCAAACATAGCTTCGAAGCCAGAGAAATAGATTAGGGATTTTCATGCGTTTGTCGTGGCGTATTAGATGAATTCTTGACAAGTGTTAATAGAAGTTATAAGATTTTAGAGAAACCTTCTTTTGAATAAGAAATAATCTTTAGTTCGTATGAATAGATAGAATAGTATGAGACACTAATTATGGCAAAAAAAAATGCACGTGGCTTATCGCATCACGAGCAGTTAAGGTATTCTTACCTTTTTAAAAATATTCATTATTTGAGTGAGCGAGAAAAAGCTGAATTTAACTACCTTTATCAGAAATTGATGACTCAACAAAATAGCCAGTTGAGTGCAAAACAGACTGCTCAAGCTGACGTCTCATTTTCTGAGGACTTTGGTTATGATGAGAAGGATATTGATGGAGCATCATTTCCTTATTTGAATGATTACGATGAGTATGAGGATACTAATTATCAAGAAGGTCTTACTGAACAAGGTCTACCAGTCTTTCCTGATGATAGGTCAGTGCCGCGTCGGTCAAAAAAGTCGCGTCAAGCGAAGAAGTGGACAGCAGTAAAACAGCAAAAAATGGCTAAGCAATCTAAAGCTGTGAACAACCCCAGGAAAGGATGTCTTAAACGATTTTTGGTCACTCTAGCCTTAGTGTTACTGCTTATTTTCGCCATACTGTTGGTTATGTTTTTCAAAGGTGTTACTGGCATTTCAAATCCTAGTGGCAAAAGCTATCAACCAGCAGTAGAAGAATACTTTAATGGTCAGGATACAAGTGACGGCACTAATATTCTCATACTAGGAAGTGATAAGCGTATTGCCCAAGGGGCTGAGGACGCTCGAACAGATACTATCATGGTTGTCAATATCGGTAACAAAGACAAGGATATCAAGATGGTGAGTTTCATGCGAGATACCCTGGTGAATATTCCTGATGTTAGCGAAACAGACTACCTTAATGATCAAAAATTAAACACAGCCTTTAATGTAGGTGAGCAAAATAACCATCGAGGGGCTGAATTAATGCGTGAAACGCTTAAATCTAATTATGACCTCGATGTTAAATATTATATGATGGTTGATTTTGAAACCTTTGCCGAAGCGATTGATGCTTTATTTCCAAGTGGTGTCGCTATCGATGCTAAATTTGGTACCATTGATGGTGAGGCTGTTAAGTCAGTAGAGGTCCCTGATGATTTACGGATGGATGATCAGGGGAGAGTTCCTGAACAAACGATTAAAGTAGGTAAGCAGCGTATGGACGGTCGAACCTTGCTTAATTATGCGCGTTTTCGTAAGGATGATGATGGTGATTTTGGACGGACCAAGCGCCAACAACAGGTGATGCGAGAACTATTACGTCAGATTAAGAATCCAACGAAACTCTTTACGGGGTCGGAAGCATTGGGAAAAATCTATGCTTTAACGTCTACCAATGTGTCTTACCCTTATCTTTTAAAAGCAGGCTTGTCTAGTATGGTAGATGGTGAACTATCGATTGCTCAAACGACTATTCCAGAACAAGGGGATTGGGTAGATGATTATGACGTATACGGTGGTCAGGGATTGGCTATTGATTTTGGCAAGTATCAAAAAGAATTGGCAGACCTAGGCTTTAGATAATTATGATATAATGGAGAGATGAAAGTCTCTCTTTTTCTTTTTGAAAATAGTAGGGCTGTAAAACTAGAAATGAGTCAAACAAATGCAAAAAAATGATATTTTAGACGTGGAAATCCTTGATTTAACTCACGAAGGGCAAGGGGTAGCCAAGGTAGATGGTTTCGTCTTTTTTGTGGACAATGCTCTTCCAGGTGAAGTGATCAAGATGCGCATTCTCAAATTAAAAAAGAAAATTGGTTTTGGCAAAGTTGAAGAATACCTCAACTATTCTGATAAGCGTAATCAAGACATTGACGCAGCTTATTTGCGTTCAGGTATTGCTGATTTTGGCCACATTGTCTATGAGGAGCAACTCAAGTTCAAACGCCAACAAGTGGTCAATAACCTCTATAAAACAGCTGGTATTTCGGATGTCACTGTTGCTGAAACTATTGGTATGGAAAATCCCTTAGCCTATCGTAATAAAGCAGCAGTTCCTGTTCGCCGCGTTAATGGACAATTGGAAACAGGATTTTTTCGGAAAAATTCTCACGATCTTATGCCTATCGAGGATTTTTATATTCAAGATAAGGTGATAGATGAGTTAATTGTCTATGTTCGTGATTTGTTACGCCGTTTTGACATTAAACCTTATGATGAAAAAGAACAAACTGGTTTAATCCGAAATTTGCTTGTTCGTCGTGGGCATTATACCGGTGAGATTATGTTGGTTTTGGTGACCACACGTCCCAAGATTTTTCGTATTGAGCAAATGGTCGAAAAGATTACCCAGGCCTTTCCAAGTGTTGTATCGATTTTACAAAACATCAACGATCAAAATACCAACGCTATTTTAGGTTCAACATTCCGAACGCTTTATGGTAAAGAGACTATCACAGATAAGATGCTGGGAAACGACTATGATATTTCTGCCCAATCCTTCTATCAGGTCAATACTGAAATGGCTGAAAAACTCTATCAAATAGCTATTGATTATTCAGAATTAAAGGCTGACGATGTGGTGATCGACGCCTATTCAGGTATTGGAACGATTGGCTTATCATTTGCTAAACAAGTCAAGGCGGTTTATGGGGTCGAAGTTATTGAAGCAGCTGTTGAAGATGCTAAGAAGAACGCTGAGAGAAATGGGATTACAAATGCCCATTATGTGGTAAACTCTGCTGAGAATGCCATGACTCAATGGACCAAAGAAGGTGTTCAGCCGACTGTGATTCTGGTTGACCCGCCACGTAAAGGGTTGACGGAAAGCTTCATACGAGCAAGCGCTGAGATGTCACCCAAAAAAGTCATCTATATATCTTGTAATCCAGCAACCATGGCGCGTGATATCAAACATTATGAAGAACTAGGCTATAAACTGACAAAAGTACAGCCAGTAGATTTATTTCCAATGACGCATCACGTGGAGTGTGTCGCTCTGCTCGTAAAAGCCTAGACGCCTTTGAACGAAAGGGATAATGAAAAGAAACTGGGACAGACATTCCTTATGACTCCCTCACCCACACAACAATGAAAACAAGCAGAAAGTCCTCATTAGGTGTATCATCTTAGTGAGGGCTTTGCGGTTTGATGCCGAAAAAATAATAAATTTTAATGGAGGAAATGGCACGATGAAACGTCATGTATTTGAAGACTATTTAAAAGGTATTGATAATGATACGCATCAAGATAAGGTATCAGAGTTATTGTATTGGATACTTGATGAGTTTTCTGAATTAGAACCGGTCATTAAATGGAATCAGCCGATGGTAACACATGATGGGACATACATCTTTGGGCTAAGTGTTAGTAAACAACACATAGCAATTAGCCCTGAAGTAGCAACTATTAAACAGTTTAAAGATGATATTGAAAAAAATGGTTACTCTCACACAGACAATATTGTCCGTATAAAATGGAAAGAAGCTATAGATTATGATCTTATAAGGAAGATGATTGTCTTTCAAATGGAAGAAAAAGCAGGATTTACTAATTTTTGGAGATAGTTCAATATACAGAAGTGATAGTGGGATAATGAATAAAAAGTACAGCAATTTCCAAGGCAATACTAGATGTAAAGGAATAGCTTGCATGATGGGGATTCTGACTGACTATGTCTGGTAAATATGTAAAAGAGCTTAAAGAACTAATGAAGAGAAAATCCTATTCGTTCCACAGTATGATTCAAAGTTTAACCAATGCTATTGCGTTTTATAGTATAGAACCCTGCTATCGGCACATGTGGAGATGGTCGTTTTGATGCTAAGAGTTGCCGCCAGCAGCTAAATAAAAATCACAAAATAAAAGCTTATTCAGAGGCTATCGTCAAAAGTATCGGTAGCTTAGAGTAAGCCTTATTTTTTGTAATTAAAAGAGATTAAGTGGAAATATATCCAAAGCCAAGAGTTGACACAAGTGGATGTATAACAGAAAAAATGCATTCACTTGTACCCTACTCCAATACGTAGATTTGTTTCGGAATAAAGTCTACTGTCTACTGCATCGTATGGAGAAGATATGAATTTTTATAAAAGGAAACTCGTGGTGCTAGCTAATCTCAAACGACAATAAAAAGCCCAAATGGACTATACTGTAAGTGACAAAACATACAGGAGGTTAGTCCACATGAGCCACTTAAAGTATACCGCTAAATCCCATCATTTACAATGGAGTTTACCTCAATGATCACTCATTTGTCATCGCCTTTATCGAGAATATTGCCCAGATAAGTTTCAACATCGGAGTAATATTGGACTAGCTAACGTTTCAGACGAGTCGCTATTAGTTTTGCTTTTGCTACAAGCTGAATTAGGCATTACGTCACAGCGCCATTTCTACAACTTCTGTCGCCTGTTTCCTTACGGTCAATTACTGGAGGGAAGTCGCTTTAATCGACGTTCGAGACAATTGATTCGAGAATCAATGAATGGCAAGGTATCCGATACTATCGCTATCGTGGACAGTTTCCCTTTGCTGCTTTGCCAAATCGTTCGCAATCATCGTGCAAAGATTTTTAAAGGGTGGTTGATATTGGTTACACCAGCCTCTGTTCATGATATCAATGTGGTTATCGACCTATTAGAAGGTAGGCAACAGTCTGTAATTCTTGCTGATTTAGGCTATCTCAGTCATGATCTTAAAGAAGCCTTGAAACGAGAAGCGTATCATTTATGGAGGCCTTTGCGACAAAATATGGATGGAGCTAATCGACATATTTAAGAAAATCTAGTGAACATACCATGTTGGTATTACATCATAGAGAAACAGTTTCTGCTTTATTTTACTATGCTATATGGTCAACAACAATCAGATCTCTTTCAGGCGACGAGCTTCATTTGACAATATTCAGAATTATTAAATTACTAGTTTTTAGTAGTTGTTTTTTTAATTAAGTTTGTGGTACAATAATGAAACGTTTTTATACTTTTATAAAACGAGAGAGTAACTTTTAGATTAGGAGAGAACGTTTGAAACGTAAACAATTTAATAAAGATTTTGACGAAGTCAATCGCCGCAGCCGTGTTAAGATGCACAAGTCGGGGAAAAATTGGGTTAAGACAGTTATGTCTCAACTCAGTCTTTTTCGTGTAGCTGGAAGAGGCAAGTCAACTGCTGTCCGCATCAAGAACATGCCAGAAGAGAGCCTATCAACGACTAACATGGCGGCTCTAAAGCTGCTTTTAGCAGCGGGAGCGGTATCTGGCGGAGCAGTGCTCGCAGACACAGCAGTTCATGCTGATGATGTGACAGAAGCCGCGGCTAATTCTAGTCAAGATGCTACCACACAAGGTGACGTTCTAATGGTTGAAACAACGACAACAGAAGTTGTTGAAGAGTCTGCTGGTGAGAAGACTACTGATGCGGAAACACCTGCCGATTCTGGGTCTAAAGCGACCTCCTTATCTGAGGCACAGTCCCTGAGTGAAAGTCAGTCGATCAGTCAATCAGAAAGTTTGTCCGTAGTTAAGTCAGTATCTGTTTCAGAATCAGTTACGACCTCTATTTCAGCTTCAATCACGGCCAGTGAGAGCATGTCTTTGGCGGAAGCAAAGGCAGAAACTACTGTAGTAGGTGTAGAAGCTAAAACCAAGTCTGTAGAAACAAGCGAGCTTAAAGAAGTAGATGCCCTTGCTACTTCAGAAACGGTAGTAGATGAGACACAAGCAGCAACTGATTCTAAGAGTTCGAAAGCAGTTGTTACAGATGTAAGTAGCAGTTCGTTAACAGTGGCACCATCTGATGTTGAGACGGCTGAAATGTTGGCAACAACTTCTGATACAGCTAGTACAGGATTGGTAGCAGCAGCGATCGCAACACCATCTACTAAAGAAGAAGCAGCTGATCAAGGTCTTGCTGAAGATGCAAGCTCAGCAACTTCTGAACAAAAACGAATGGCAGGTGTCGCCTACAAAGTTCAATACGTTGATGAAAATGGCAAGGTGGTTGCATCAACTGCTCACATGATTCCTGTTGAGACAACTAATGCCAAGGGAGAAAAGGTTTCTGTTACCATTACAGAATTAGCTGATTTAAGTAAGACACCGGGGTATGTCTTGGCAGACGGTCAAGCGCCGCTTGTAACGCAAACTGTTACAGAGAGTGCCAAAGATACGATTACATTTAAAGTCGTTCAATCAGAGAATGCTGTCCTAAGACCAAGAAGCTATACGGGTTTTAGAGCATCGACGACAGGCACAAAGACGACCTTTACCATCGCTGACTTTACCAATGGGGGACGGCAGTACTATTGGTCAGGTGGTGATAGTAATAAGCTTTTAAATACTATTGTTGGTGTTACAGGTGTTTATGACTCAGCTACAAAGATGATCACTTGGAAGGTTGTTTATGACCCAACTGATGTCTTGAAAACAAACACATGGACGAATACTAGGACAGGTGGTGCCTATACTGGTCTTTATATTGATACTAGTAGTGATCCTAATCTAGGTGATCCAACCAATGTCCTTGTTGATGGTCAATCAACAACTGTTGTTTCAGGGTCTAACACTGGAAAAGAATATGTATCCAAAACAAAATCAACTGGAGTTACGTCCCATGAAATAACTTTCACAACTTCTTATTCAGGTTCAGTTAAGGACTTGGCTACCTTGGGCATTAAAATGATTGCGGGATCATCAAAAAGTCCTACCTTTTATGAGGATGGCGCGATTGAGAAACTTGGACGCTATAACTCACAATCAGCACCGTATGTAGTGGCTAATTATGGCGGAACTGCTTTAGGTGGTTATCAAGTAAATGGTGTTAACGCAGATGTTATTGACAAAATCGAGTCAGAGTCAGCATCGGTATCGACTTCAGCGTCAGTTAGTGAAGGATCGACGTCGAAATCAACAAGTACTTCAAAATCACTATCAGAGAAATCAGACAGTGAATCAGTGAGCGCTTCGACGTCTAAGTCATTATCAGAGAGTACATCGACTGCCAAGTCAGAATCGGTGAGTATCTCAATTGCTAAATCAGAGTCCGTAAGCGCGTCAACAAGCTTGAAGTCAGAAAGCGAATCCGTAAGCGCGTCAACGAGTGCTAAGTCAGAAAGCGAGTCCGTAAGCGCGTCAACGAGTGCTAAGTCAGAAAGCGAGTCCGTAAGTGCCTCAACGAGTGCTAAGTCAGAGAGTGAGTCTGTAAGCGCGTCAACGAGTGCTAAGTCAGAGAGTGAGTCTGTAAGCGCATCAACGAGTGCTAAGTCAGAAAGTGAGTCTGTAAGCGCATCAACGAGTGCGAAGTCAGAAAGTGAGTCCGTAAGCGCGTCAACAAGCTTGAAGTCAGAAAGCGAATCCGTAAGTGCGTCAACAAGCTTGAAGTCAGAAAGCGAATCCGTAAGCGCATCAACAAGTGCTAAGTCAGAAAGCGAATCCGTAAGCGCGTCAACGAGTGTTAAGTCAGAGAGTGAGTCTGTAAGCGCGTCAACGAGTGCGAAGTCAGAGAGTGAGTCTGTAAGCGCGTCAACGAGTGCTAAGTCAGAGAGTGAGTCTGTAAGCGCCTCAACAAGTTTGAAGTCAGAGAGTGAGTCTGTAAGCGCGTCAACGAGTGCTAAGTCAGAGAGTGAGTCTGTAAGCGCCTCAACAAGTTTGAAGTCAGAAAGCGAATCCGTAAGCGCGTCAACGAGCGCGAAGTCAGAAAGCGAGTCCGTAAGCGCGTCAACGAGCGCGAAGTCAGAAAGTGAATCCGTAAGCGCGTCAACAAGCTTGAAGTCAGAAAGCGAATCCGTAAGTGCGTCAACGAGTGCGAAGTCAGAAAGTGAGTCTGTAAGCGCGTCAACGAGTGCTAAGTCAGAGAGTGAGTCTGTAAGCGCCTCAACGAGTGCGAAGTCAGAAAGTGAGTCCGTAAGCGCGTCAACAAGCTTGAAGTCAGAAAGCGAATCCGTAAGTGCGTCAACAAGCTTGAAGTCAGAAAGCGAATCCGTAAGCGCGTCAACGAGTGCTAAGTCAGAAAGTGAATCATTGAGTGCCTCAACAAGTACCTCAATTTCAGCCTCAGAGTCAGCAAGTACGTCAGTTTCAACGTCAGATTCCTTGAGCGCATCAGTTTCCGTATCTGAGTCAGCAAGTACGTCAGTATCAGCGTCAGACTCATTGAGTGCTTCAGTTTCCGTATCTGAATCAACAAGTACTTCAGTGTCAACGTCAGATTCCTTGAGCGCATCAGTTTCCGTATCTGAGTCAACAAGTACTTCAGTATCAGCGTCAGACTCCTTGAGTGCTTCAGTTTCCGTATCTGAATCAACAAGTACTTCAGTGTCAACGTCAGATTCCTTGAGTAATTCAGTATCAGCTTCAGATTCCTTGAGTGCTTCAGTTTCCGTATCTGAGTCAGCAAGTACGTCAGTATCAGCTTCAGACTCATTGAGTGCTTCAGTTTCCGTATCTGAATCAACAAGTACTTCAGTGTCAACGTCAGATTCCTTGAGCGCATCAGTTTCCGTATCTGAGTCAACAAGTACTTCAGTATCAGCTTCAGACTCATTAAGTGCTTCAGTTTCCGTTTCTGAGTCAACAAGTACGTCAGTTTCAACGTCAGACTCATTGAGTGCTTCAGTCTCCGTATCTGAGTCAACAAGCACGTCAGTCTCAGCTTCAGATTCCTTGAGCACTTCAGTATCTGAGTCAGCAAGTACGTCAGTCTCATCCTCTGACTCCTTGAGCGCTTCAGTGTCAGTTTCTGAGTCAACAAGTACTTCAGTATCAGCTTCAGATTCCTTGAGTGCTTCAGTGTCGGTTTCTGAGTCAACAAGTACTTCAGTTTCAGCGTCTGATTCCTTGAGTGCTTCAGTGTCGGTTTCTGAGTCAACAAGTACGTCAGTATCAGCTTCAGACTCATTGAGTGCTTCAGTTTCCGTATCTGAGTCAGCAAGTACCTCGGTCTCAGTATCAGACTCAACAAGTACTTCAGTGTCAACGTCAGATTCCTTGAGTGCTTCAGTTTCCGTATCTGAATCAACAAGTACTTCAGTCTCAGCTTCAGACTCATTAAGTGCTTCAGTTTCCGTATCTGAGTCAACAAGTACTTCAGTATCAGCTTCAGACTCATTAAGTGCTTCAGCTTCCGTATCTGAGTCAACAAGTACTTCAGTCTCAGCTTCAGATTCCTTGAGCGCATCAGTTTCATCATCTGAGTCAACAAGTACGTCAGTATCAGCTTCAGATTCCTTGAGTGCTTCAGTTTCCGTATCCGAGTCAACAAGCACTTCAGTCTCAGCTTCAGATTCCTTGAGTGCTTCAGTATCTGAGTCAACAAGTACGTCAGTTTCAACGTCAGACTCCTTGAGCACTTCAGTGTCAGTTTCTGAGTCAACAAGTACGTCAGTATCAGCTTCAGATTCCTTGAGTGCTTCAGTTTCCGTATCTGAGTCAACAAGTACTTCAGTTTCCGTATCTGAGTCAACAAGTACTTCAGTTTCCGTATCTGAGTCAGCAAGTACTTCAGTTTCAACTTCTGAGTCAGCAAGTACCTCGGTCTCAGTATCAGACTCAACAAGTACTTCAGTGTCAACGTCAGATTCCTTGAGTGCTTCAGTTTCCGTATCTGAATCAACAAGTACTTCAGTATCAGCGTCAGACTCATTAAGTGCTTCAGTTTCCGTATCTGAGTCAACAAGTACTTCAGTCTCAGCTTCAGACTCATTAAGTGCTTCAGCTTCCGTATCTGAGTCAACAAGTACTTCAGTATCAGCTTCAGATTCCTTGAGCGCATCAGTTTCATCATCTGAGTCAACAAGTACGTCAGTATCAGCTTCAGATTCCTTGAGTGCTTCAGTTTCCGTATCTGAGTCAACAAGTACTTCAGTTTCCGTATCTGAGTCAGCAAGTACTTCAGTTTCAACTTCTGAGTCAGCAAGTACCTCGGTCTCAGTATCAGACTCAACAAGTACTTCAGTTTCAACGTCAGATTCCTTGAGCGCATCAGTATCAGCTTCAGACTCCTTGAGCGCATCAGTTTCCGTATCTGAATCAACAAGTACGTCAGTCTCATCCTCTGACTCCTTGAGCGCTTCAGTGTCAGTTTCTGAGTCAACAAGTACTTCAGTATCAGCTTCAGATTCCTTGAGTGCTTCAGTTTCCGTATCTGAGTCAACAAGTACTTCAGTTTCAGCGTCTGATTCCTTGAGTGCTTCAGTGTCGGTTTCTGAGTCAACAAGTACGTCAGTATCAGCTTCAGACTCCTTGAGTGCTTCAGTTTCAGTATCTGAGTCAGCAAGTACCTCGGTCTCAGTATCAGACTCAACAAGTACTTCAGTTTCAACGTCAGATTCCTTGAGTGCTTCAGTGTCAGTTTCTGAGTCAACAAGTACGTCAGTTTCAACGTCAGATTCATTAAGTGCTTCAGTGTCAGTTTCTGAGTCAACAAGTACGTCAGTATCAGCTTCAGATTCCTTGAGTGCTTCAGTTTCCGTATCTGAGTCAACAAGTACTTCAGTTTCAGCGTCTGATTCCTTGAGTGCTTCAGTTTCCGTATCTGAGTCAACAAGTACTTCAGTATCAGCTTCAGACTCATTAAGTGCTTCAGTTTCCGTATCTGAGTCAGCAAGTACTTCAGTCTCAGCTTCAGACTCATTAAGTGCTTCAGTTTCCGTATCTGAGTCAGCAAGTACTTCAGTTTCAGTTTCTGAGTCAACAAGCACGTCAGTTTCAGCGTCAGATTCCTTGAGCGCATTAGTTTCCGTATCTGAATCAACAAGTACGTCAGTCTCAGCTTCAGATTCCTTGAGTGCTTCAGTGTCAGTTTCTGAGTCAACAAGTACGTCAGTATCAGCGTCTGATTCCTTGAGTGCTTCAGTGTCAGTTTCTGAGTCAACAAGCACTTCAGTATCAGCTTCAGATTCCTTGAGTGCTTCAGTGTCAGTTTCTGAGTCAACAAGCACTTCAGTATCAGCGTCAGACTCCTTGAGTGCTTCAGTGTCGGTTTCTGAATCAACAAGTACTTCAGTATCAGCTTCAGACTCATTAAGTGCTTCAGTTTCCGTATCTGAGTCAACAAGTACGTCAGTCTCAGCTTCAGATTCCTTGAGTGCTTCAGTGTCAGTTTCTGAGTCAACAAGTACGTCAGTCTCAGCGTCTGATTCCTTGAGTGCTTCAGTTTCCGTATCTGAGTCAACAAGCACTTCAGTCTCAGCTTCAGATTCCTTGAGTAATTCAGTCTCAGTATCAGACTCAACAAGTACGTCAGTCTCAGCTTCAGACTCATTAAGTGCTTCAGTTTCCGTATCTGAGTCAGCAAGTACGTCAGTTTCAACTTCTGAGTCAGCAAGTACCTCGGTCTCAGTATCAGACTCAACAAGTACGTCAGTCTCATCCTCTGATTCCTTAAGTGCTTCAGTTTCCGTATCTGAGTCAACAAGTACGTCAGTTTCAGCTTCAGATTCCTTAAGTGCTTCAGTTTCCGTATCTGAATCAACAAGTACTTCAGTATCAGCGTCAGATTCCTTGAGTGCTTCAGTGTCAGTTTCTGAGTCAACAAGCACTTCAGTATCAGCTTCAGATTCCTTGAGTGCTTCAGTGTCAGTATCAGAGTCAACAAGTACGTCAGTCTCATCCTCAGATTCACTAAGTACCTCAGTTTCATCATCTGAATCATTAAGTACTTCAATGTCAACGTCAGATTCACTAAGTGCATCAGTCTCAGCCTCAGAGTCAACAAGTACATCAGTGTCAGCCTCAGACTCATTGAGTGCGTCAGTCTCAGTATCAGAGTCAACAAGTACATCCGTTTCATCCTCAGATTCACTAAGTACGTCAGTGTCAGCCTCAGACTCCTTGAGCGCATCAGTTTCCGTATCCGAGTCAACAAGTACTTCAGTTTCAACGTCAGATTCCTTGAGCGCATCAGTTTCCGTATCTGAGTCAACAAGTACGTCAGTCTCATCCTCAGATTCCTTGAGTGCTTCAGTGTCAGTATCAGACTCAACAAGTACTTCAGTATCAGCTTCAGATTCCTTGAGTGCTTCAGTTTCTGTATCTGAGTCAACAAGTACGTCAGTATCAGCTTCAGATTCCTTGAGTGCTTCAGTTTCTGAGTCAACAAGTACTTCAGTGTCAACGTCAGATTCCTTGAGTGCTTCAGTGTCAGTATCAGACTCAACAAGTACGTCAGTATCAGCTTCAGATTCCTTGAGTGCTTCAGTGTCAGTATCTGAGTCAACAAGCACGTCAGTTTCATCCTCAGATTCCTTGAGCGCATCAGTTTCAGTATCTGAGTCAACAAGTACGTCAGTATCAGCTTCAGATTCCTTGAGTGTTTCAGTTTCCGTATCAGACTCAACAAGTACTTCAGTCTCAGCTTCAGACTCATTAAGTGCTTCAGTTTCCGTATCTGAGTCAGCAAGTACCTCGGTCTCAGTATCAGACTCAACAAGTATTTCAGTTTCAACGTCAGATTCCTTGAGTGCTTCAGTCTCAGTATCCGAGTCAACAAGTACGTCAGTTTCAACGTCAGATTCCTTGAGTGCTTCAGTGTCGGTTTCTGAGTCAACAAGTACTTCAGTCTCAGCTTCAGATTCCTTGAGTGTTTCAGTTTCCGTATCAGACTCAACAAGTACGTCAGTCTCAGCTTCAGATTCCTTGAGTGCTTCAGTCTCAGTATCAGACTCAACAAGTACGTCAGTCTCAGCTTCAGACTCATTAAGTGCTTCAGTTTCCGTATCTGAGTCAGCAAGTACCTCGGTCTCAGTATCAGACTCAACAAGTACTTCAGTTTCAACGTCAGATTCCTTGAGTGCTTCAGTCTCAGTATCCGAGTCAACAAGTACGTCAGTTTCAACGTCAGATTCCTTGAGTGCTTCAGTTTCCGTATCTGAGTCAGCAAGCATGTCAGTTTCAACGTCAGACTCCTTGAGTGCTTCAGTGTCAGTTTCTGAGTCAACAAGTACGTCAGTTTCAACGTCAGACTCCTTGAGTGCTTCAGTGTCGGTTTCTGAGTCAGCAAGTACTTCAGTATCAGCTTCAGACTCATTGAGTGCTTCAGTTTCCGTATCTGAATCAACAAGTACTTCAGTATCAGCTTCAGACTCATTAAGTGCTTCAGTTTCCGTATCTGAGTCAGCAAGTACCTCGGTCTCAGTATCAGACTCAACAAGTACTTCAGTGTCAACGTCAGATTCCTTGAGCGCATCAGTTTCAGTATCTGAGTCAGCAAGCATGTCAGTTTCAACGTCAGACTCCTTGAGTGCTTCAGTTTCCGTATCTGAGTCAACAAGTACGTCAGTTTCATCATCAGATTCCTTGAGTGCTTCAGTTTCCGTATCTGAGTCAACAAGTACTTCAGTCTCAGCTTCAGATTCCTTGAGTGCTTCAGTTTCCGTATCAGACTCAGCAAGTACTTCAGTCTCAGCTTCAGATTCCTTGAGTGCTTCAGTTTCAGTATCTGAGTCAACAAGTACGTCAGTCTCAGCTTCAGATTCCTTGAGTGCTTCAGTGTCAGTATCGGAGTCAACAAGCACTTCAGTATCAGCTTCAGACTCATTAAGTGCTTCCGTATCTGAGTCAGCAAGCATGTCAGTTTCAACTTCAGACTCCTTGAGTGCTTCAGTTTCCGTATCTGAGTCAGCAAGTACGTCAGTTTCAACTTCTGAGTCAGCAAGTACCTCGGTCTCAGTATCAGACTCAACAAGTACGTCAGTCTCATCCTCTGATTCCTTGAGTGCTTCAGTTTCCGTATCTGAGTCAGCAAGTACGTCAGTTTCAACTTCTGAGTCAGCAAGTACGTCAGTTTCAACTTCTGAGTCAGCAAGTACCTCGGTCTCAGTATCAGAGTCAACAAGTACGTCAGTCTCAGCTTCAGATTCACTAAGTACCTCAGTTTCCGTATCTGAATCAACAAGTACTTCAGTGTCAACGTCAGATTCCTTGAGCGCATCAGTTTCCGTATCTGAGTCAACAAGCACGTCAGTTTCAACGTCAGACTCCTTGAGTGCTTCAGTGTCGGTTTCTGAGTCAACAAGTACTTCAGTCTCAGCTTCAGATTCCTTGAGTGTTTCAGTTTCCGTATCTGAATCAACAAGCACGTCAGTTTCAACGTCAGATTCATTAAGTACTTCAGTCTCATCCTCTGAGTCAACAAGCACGTCAGTCTCAGCTTCAGATTCCTTGAGTGCTTCAGTTTCTGAGTCAACAAGTACTTCAGTATCAGCGTCAGATTCCTTGAGTGCTTCAGTTTCTGAGTCAACAAGTACGTCAGTATCAGCGTCAGATTCCTTGAGTGCTTCAGTGTCAGTTTCTGAGTCAACAAGTACTTCAATCAGTGTGAGTGAGTCAATTTCAACAGCACGTTCACAATCAGACTCAGCGTCTGAATCAGATTCACGTTCAATGAGTATCTCAACGTCAGAGTCAATCAGTGCTTCAGAATCTATTTCGGTACGTAAGTCAACAGATGATTCAGAATCAATCTCTGCGTCATTGTCGGACTCAATGTCAACTTCAAATTCAACTGAGTCAGACAGCATGAGTGCAAGTGCTTCAGAGTCTGTTTCAAAAGTCACGTCAAACTCAGTTTCAGAATCCGTTTCAACGTCAGATAGTTTCTCAACGAGTCTGTCAGATATTGTTTCCAATTCTCACATTGATGATTCAAGTTCAGAATCTGTTTCAAACTCCTTGTCAGAGTTCATTTCATCATCAATGAGCGCCTCTGTTTCAGAGTCTGATCGTTTAAGTGATTCAACAAGCGCTTCAGATTCAGCACGTGACAGCTTGAGTAATTCAGCTTCAGAATCTAAGTCAGCTTCAACAAGCGCTTCAGAATCTAAGTCAATGTCAGTATCGACATCAGAATCAATGTCAGATTCAGTACGTGATAGTCAATCAACAAGTGCTTCAACATCTGTTTCAGATTCACTTTCAGCATCACTATCATTGTCAAACAATCCTGATATTGATAGCGATAGCTTGTCAATGAGCAATTCATCACGTGAATCCGTTTCAACGTCAGTAAGTGAGTCAGGATCAATGAGTGGTTCAACACGTGATTCAGAATCAACGTCTGTGTCTGTATCAGAATCAACCTCACGTACAACGAATAAATCATTGTCAGAATCAGCTTCAAGCAGCTTAAGCACGTCAGTATCTGATGTTGTTTCACAATCAGATTCCTTGTCGGTTTCAACTTCAGAATCTATCTCAGGTTTGGGCAGTGTGTCTGTATCAGCTTCAAGCTCAATGAGTGCGAGCCAGTCAGCATCAGCAAGCGTTTCAAGCTCAATGAGTGTCTCAAGTAGTATGAGTGCTTCAGCAAGCCAGTCTCATACCGCTTCAGAATCAGCTAAGCACCTTCCAAATACAGGTGAGAAAACTAATAATGGTCTTTTAGCAGGTCTAGGACTTCTCTTTGGGGCAAGTCTAGTGGCTAAGCGAAAAAAAGATAAAAGATAGTCTTTTGATACAATAAGATAACGTACTTATCTTATTTGTAGAAAATAAAATTAGCTATTTGTCAACTGTAATGGGGAATTTAGAACGAACAATTAGAGAGGGCCAAATTGGTCTTCTCTTTTTTGAGTGCGATAGGTATGCCGTACATCTGATACTCATCCAAAATCAAAAAATAATACGATGTATCAAATAGCAAAAGAAGATTCTGCAGTTTAGAGCGAACGAAGTGAGCTTGAAAATTTCAAAAAAAGTTATTTTTTGAAATTAACTGAGTATGAGTTGAAAGTCATCCATAGGTACCCACCACCGGTGAACCCGATAGCGAGTCCCAAGGCTGACTCAAATTGGTGTTACCTGTTTGGTAGTCTGAAAAGATGGCGAACTGAAAATGTCAATAATGGCTATTGTTCATAAACCGAGAACAGCAACAATAGAAGCGCCTCTGTGGAATGAGAGATGTAGTAGTCTATGTACTCTCGATAACAGTTAGGTTGGACCTCCGTGTGCCGAACGACACGTACGGTTCTGTGAGAGGAGCTAGAGATTAGCAGTAGCCCCTAATCGTTTGTTGAAAGCGATTAAAATGTAAGTAAGAGCCCAATAGCTAGGTATCTATCATAACTTTTACTCCCCTGGCATACTGTTAGAAAAAAACAGAATTAGAGATTAGTTGTGATGGCACAAGCCATTGTTCGCATAGAAATTCCATAATTTCCGCATTTTAAACCGAAAAACTGAAAGAATATTTTGATGACGTACATCTTGGATAAACTTGAACACAATTTGTTTTAGGCTCCTGATAAAGGCATGGTAGAAAACATTTTAGATAAGGTGTTGTTCTATGACGATTCATTTCAACGATTTCGGGTAAGTTTATCTGGTTTGTAAGAAAAGCGATAAGATCTAGGAAATTGATCCCCTAGCGCATTTGATTAAGAGTCAATTTAATTTAGATCCATTTTCTGGGCAGGTATTTCTTTTTTATGGGTATTCTTAAGGAAAAATGTGATTGCAAGATAAGATATTCATATCAAGTGTTGCCTTAATGGAAAATATAAAAGTGTCAAGAAAAAAACTTGACACCATAAAACAACTATGATACACTAATCAAGGTAAAGCAGTAGGGGTATCCTTGCTGTTGATCCAAATATTAAAACAAAAGAAAAGAGACTTAAAAAATGGCAGTAAAAATCCGTTTAACTCGCATGGGTTCTAAAAAGAAACCTTTCTATCGTATTAACGTCGCAGATTCACGTGCTCCACGTGATGGACGTTTTATCGAAACCGTTGGAACATACAACCCACTTGTAGCTGAAAATCAAGTAACTCTCAAAGAAGAGCGTATTCTTGATTGGTTGTCAAAAGGTGCACAACCTTCAGATACTGTTCGTAACATCCTTTCACGTGAAGGAATCATGGCGAAATTCCACGAGTCAAAATACTCTAAATAATTAAATGCTTATGGACACCATTGAAAATCTTATTATTGCTATTGTGAAACCTTTGATTTCACAACCGGATCACTTAACGATTAAAATTCAGGATACACCTGAGTATTTAGAATATCATCTTGATTTGGATGCCAATGACATTGGCCGTATCATCGGAAAAAAAGGTCGCACAATTATGGCCATAAGATCGATTGTCTATTCGGTGCCCGTTCAAGGTAAAAAAGTTCGACTGGTTATTGATGAAAAATAAGTTGAATTTTTCTTCAAAAACTATTGACAAGATTTGAAAAAATCGCTAAAATAGTTTTTGTTGTTTTGGGGTATAGCCAAGCGGTAAGGCAAGGGACTTTGACTCCCTCATGCGTTGGTTCGAATCCAGCTACCCCAGTAAAGTAGTGTATAGGTATTACTTTAGGATATTAGTGATTACTAGTAGAAATGGTCCGTTGGTCAAGGGGTTAAGACACCGCCTTTTCACGGCGGTAACACGGGTTCGAATCCCGTACGGACTATTTATTTTAAGTTATGGACTTGTTTTTGCTCAAGTCAAACAATAGTTCATATCAAGAGAGAATCGTGAGGTTCTCTTTTTCTGTTTGCCCCCAAAAAAATTAGAGCCAAATGTTTTCATTTCCCCAATTCATTATGACTATTTTCAAGCATAAGGGAATAGTTAAGCAACATCGCCTCTTCTCTAAATTTGAGTGTCTAGAAGTTTCGACAACGGAAACACTCAGTTCCGAATCGCTCTAGACTAGAAAAGACGGTCACTATGGGCTTTCTCAAACGACTGATTCTGTAATTGTCGAACCACGAATAGCCAACCATGTTTTCCTTAGTTGTGAGATCAACTTAATACCTCAACGTGCAAGCTCTGCTTTTGTTTCCTCATCCCTATAGCCTTTATCACCATAAACAATTGGAATCGGACTGTTTTCATGGAGTTTCAAAGCACAACAAACGTATGAAACAGTTGTTTCCGAATTATAGTACAGATAAGAACATTTTATCTAAGCGTTTTTACTATAAGAATAACGTTTAAAAATAGCTATTATTTTTGTAAATTTTGAACATTGAAATGCAGAAAGCTTTATTTTCTTGGTAAAAATCTTTCATGCGTTTATCCTGTTTTTGGCTGTTTTTTCTATTAGTGTAATCATAATACTCTTTTGCTTCTTACCGACAACAGTATAGCTTTCAAGATGTCAAAATGCCGTTTTAAACATTGAATCTAACGCTGCACCTTCACGAATCTTCCTTCGAAGAACTTGTTTCCCCGACTTCTCCTCTTACCATTCCCCTTTCTAAGAGAAGGAGTTACTATCAAAAAACGCCGCGATCAGCCAGACGATAAAGAGCTCATAATGCATGGAATCTTATCTGAATAGGTTCCCTTGATGACATCAAGACTCCAATCAAGATCCAAATGACTTTAGATAACGTCTTTCACAGGTTCAGTAAGCTGTACCGGATGATGACCACAACGTTTTTTATTAGTTTGGTAGTGTTCTCAGTAATCGTAAAGCGACTGCCCACCTTTGAGACAATCGATAATTCTATAAATCGTCTGTTTAAATATCCTCAGAGATTTTACTGTATCAGTAACTGTTATTCCTTCTTGGTAGTAAGCCTCCACCAAAATAAACTCGTTAATATTTTTTCTGTCTAACTCAATTTTATAAATTTGGTTTTGAAATGGACTAGCACTGCGAGGATATTATTCAAACATTAACCCTTAAAAGAAGTTATAAAAATACACTAAAACAAAAAATTCAAATGTGAAATCAATAATCCGCTCTGTAAATGGTTCCGAAATACTTATACAGTTTGAATTTACTGGCAACAACTTGATGATTTTTTGCAATGGTGAATGGAATTAAAATCTCTTTTAGTTTGCTGAAATATTGTTGGTGACTATGGTATAATAAACAGGTACATTTGTAAACAAGGAGAAGAGAGAGTGCTCTTAATTGAACGCAATTTAGAAGCGGTTAATCGTGTCAAAGAGACAGTGGATTTGTCTTGTTTTGACAGGATTATCATTTTAGAAGATGATGGCTTTTTACCGGATTCGGTAGAGTCGTTGATGTTATTGGCTGGCGGAAGTGATTCGTCGTTTGAAAAGTCTCCACTCTACCATAATCACCTTTCGCTACCAGATTTTTGGGAGGTTGGTATTCATGAGGGAGTAAGGGGAAAGGCTAGCTTTTGGGGAAAGAAAAAAGCGATTCTTGATTTTGCAAACCCAAAAGAAGAGCGCTATATTTCCCATATCACTTGGTTAACAGATGATGAGAAACCTTTATTTTGGGAGAATTATAGCCAGTATGGCAAAGTCTTCTTTAAGACTTACCATCCTGAGACACCGCATGCGGTCAGGATTTATTGCGATAACCAAGAGAGAGAATTTGCACAAACGGTTCCTGGCAAGGAAGGCATTATTGTTTCCAATACAGAAGAACTTGACGGCTATTACCCCAATCGATTAGCCTTTTTAATCGCCGTTTTACAAGCGCAAGGTGAATCACGTCAGCTTGTCACGAGTGATACTGACCTACTAAGCGATGATGACAATAATCTTGCTTTTTTAAATAGGCAGGAACACCAGCAGATAAATGACTTACCCGAGTTGTCAAATCGTTTGGTGATTGATGTGACGGAGCATAGTCAGCGGCGAAAAAGATTGTATCAAAAGGTGATGACGCAAGCTGTCGGTCCTAAAGAAAAAAAGAGTCTGTTTGTCTTGACGGCTAGTGACCAGCTGGAAGGCTTGTCTGATCTGGTCGAGCATTTGCCAGAGTATCATCTATTTATCGGAGCTAGGACGACGGTTTCACCGACTTTACAGGACTTGGAGAGGTATGCAAATGTGACGGTTTTATCAGGGCTTAGCGATACTGATGTTAAGTCTCTGTTGCAAAAGTCGTCTTTTTATTTGGACATCAATCATCATCGCGAAGTCGATGAAATCGTCTCTCGAGCGGTCATGGCGAGACTCTGTCTCTTGTCTTTCAGACCGACTGCCCATCGTTTGGAGTATTACCATGAAGAGACCTTGTTTGAGGAAAATGATGTTGAAGCCATGGTGGCTAAGGTGAATCAGCTTGACCGTGATGAAACCTTAAGACAAGAGGTGCTTGATTATCAGATGGCGCAACTCGATTTTCAAGTAGTGGATAGCGCGGAGCTATTTGGTAGTGATTGGAGAGAGTATGACGCTGTATAATTTTAATATACTAGTGGGATTTCAAATTTCAGGTATAGACTATGCTCAAGGGCATCGCTCGAAATTCTTAAATCAGCTAGATGAGGAAAACTATTATATCTTTACGGAATTGCCAAGTTGGGAATATGTTCGTCGCTACAGTGAAGTGGTCGGTATTCCAATAGGGCAGCTCATGTCTGTCCACCTCTCCTTTTTAGAAGACGCAAGTTTGAAGCCAAGCGTAACCTTATCAGATATCCGCTACCTTTACCCGCAGTTTGACCAAGCAGATTTTCACAATAAGCAAGGGCTTCATCTCAATTTCTATCAGCAAGGTAAGCAATTGATTGCGGTTAGTTTTTTAGATGAGGATTCTGACATAGTCAATTATGTTACACTATTTGCAGAAGGAATGTTGCTACGTAAAGATTTTTATACGAATCGCCACATCTATAGTGAGTATTATGCCCCTCAGACGATTAATGGTCATTATCAGGCGGCTTTGTATAGGCGGACTTTTTTAAGCCCTGAAGGAGAGCTGGTTTATGAAGAAGTCATTAAAGAGGGGAATTCGATGTTTGTCTTTGCGGATCATCGACGCTATTTGACCAAGCATGACTTTCTTGATACCTTTGTCAAAGGCTTGAACCTGACAGAGGAAGATTGGCTGCTCTTGGATCGCAGTCAGCATTTTGACTTCGCGCAAGTGGTGCTGAAAAATAAGGGGAAGGCAAAAGTGGCGGCTATTATCCATTCAGAGCATTATTTCCCTAGAAATTATGATGCTTCGTATTTATTTATTAATTACGAATATTATTACATCATTAAGTATGCCAAGGATATTGATATTTTTGTGACTTCGACAGAGTTGCAGAAGGAAAGGCTAGGGCAACTCATTTTTCAAGAAATGGGAGTTAAGCCTCAAATGACTGTTATCCCTGCGGGAAGTGTATCAGTAGTTGAGTATAAGGAAGCTGACCAGTATACTCCCTTCTCCATAATGACTGCTTCACGATTAGAGCTAATCAAACATATTGATTGGCTGATGAAGGCGGTTGTTCTTGCTAAAAAGGTTATTCCTAACTTATCCTTAGATATTTATGGTGAAGGATCATTAATGGCGAGTTGCAGAGAATTAATCATTGATTTGGAGGCAAGAGATTATATCTCATTGAAAGGGCATGTTCCTTTGGATGAAGTGTATCCTTCTTATGAGTTGTATCTCACAGCTTCAGCTCGAGAAACATTTGGATTGAGTATCCTTGAAGCGGTATCACATGGCTTGCCAATCATTGGTCTGGACGTGCCTTATGGCAATCAGACCTTTGTCACATCTGCAGAGAATGGTTATTTGGTTCCATTTGACCACGAAGAAGATGAAACGATGGTTATCATGCAGTTGGCAGAGGCTATCGTGACCTACTTTAATCAGGAAGAGCAGGTGAGACAGCAGTTTAGACGGAAGTCTCTTGAGGTTGCCAGTCGCTTTAGTGAACAGGCTGTCTTAGAAGGTTGGAAGAAGTTTCTATCAGGCGGTAACTGATAACTGACAGCAAGTAGTCTTATGGTTCAGTTCAGCCTAGTAACATGCTTGATTAGAAAACAAGTTTAGCGGCTGCTTAATAGCAAGTAGTAATACACCTTTTTCTAGCATGAGTATTTCTTATGATAAATGTGACATTCTTTGTAAAAAAACAAGTTTAACAAGTGAGTAGTGGTAAAGTTTAGTTAGCTATTTCTAACATGAGCCTTTCTTATGACATATGTGACATTTTTTGTTAGAAAACAAGTTTATCTACTGCTTAATAGCAAAAAGTGGCGATATTTTTAAAGGAGCTAGGAGCTAAACGTGCGGTTAGCTAGGCTGATTAAAAGCTAAGATAGAGGTAAAAATGAATTATTTTAACGTTGGAAAAATTGTGAATACCCAAGGTTTACAGGGCGAACTGCGTGTGCTCTCTGTGACAGATTTTGCTGAAGAACGCTTTAAGAAAGGTAGTCAGCTGTCTATTTTTGATGATAATGATCATCATCTTTTGGATGTGGAAATTATTAGCCATCGTAAACAGAAAAATTTTGATATTGTTAAGTTTAAAGGACTCTATCATATTAATGATGTTGAGAAGTACAAGGGAACGATGCTGAAAGTTGCTGAAGAAAATCTCACGGACTTGGCAGAAGATGAGTTTTATTACCATGAAATCATTGGACTTGATGTCTATGAAAATGATGTTCTAATCGGACAAATCAAAGAAATCATGCAACCAGGTGCCAATGATGTTTGGGTGGTTAAACGAAAAGGTAAAAAGGATCTCTTGCTTCCTTACATTCCACCGGTTGTACTCAATGTCGATGTTGCTGGTAATCGTGTGGATGTTGAGATTATGGAAGGGTTAGATGATGAAGATTGATATTTTAACCCTTTTTCCAGACATGTTTGCGCCTCTAGAGCATTCTATTGTTGGTAAGGCTAAAGAACGTGGGTTGCTAGAGATTACCTACCATAATTTTCGGGAAAATGCAGAAAAAGCCCGTCACGTGGATGACGAACCCTATGGTGGCGGTCAGGGAATGCTATTACGGGCACAACCTATTTTTGATACCTATGATAAGATTGGGGCTAAAAATCCTCGTGTTATCTTGTTAGATCCTGCTGGGCGCACCTTTGACCAGGCCTATGCGGAGGAGTTATCGCAAGAAGAAGAGTTGATCTTTATCTGCGGCCATTATGAAGGTTATGACGAGCGGATTAAGACTTTGGTGACGGATGAAATTTCTATCGGAGATTTTGTGTTAACAGGTGGTGAATTGGCAGCGATGACCATGATTGATGCGACGGTTCGCCTTATTCCAGATGTTATCGGTAAAGAAGCCAGTCACCAAGATGATAGTTTTTCATCAGGTTTGTTGGAATATCCCCAATACACGCGCCCCTATGACTTTCGCGGCATGAAGGTTCCAGATGTACTCATGAGTGGGCACCATAAAAATATCCAGCGTTGGCGCTTGGAAGAGAGTCTGCGTAAAACCTACCTTCGGCGACCAGATCTTTTGGAAAATTATGCATTTACTAAAGAAGAAGCCGAGATATTAGAAAACATCAAGCGAGAGCTTGACGATACGAAAGACTGAGAAAGGCTAAAATGACAGAAAAAAACATTTATGACATCACCATCATCGGTGGTGGACCAGTTGGACTTTTTGCTGCCTTTTATGCTGGGCTTCGTGGCATGACGGTCAAGATTATTGAAAGTTTGTCCGAGCTTGGCGGTCAGCCAGCTGTTCTTTATCCTGAAAAAGTGATTTACGATATTCCTGCTTATCCAGCTATTACGGCGGGGGAATTGTCGGAAAATCTTATCAAACAAGTGGAACGTTTTGAAGATCGAACAACCATCTGCCTTAAAGAAGAAGTGCAAACCTTTGAGAAAAAAGAAGGTATCTTTAGCATTCAAACCAATAAAGCGGAGCATTTGTCAAAAGCGATAATCATTGCCTGTGGTAATGGGGCTTTTGCACCACGTCCACTTGGCTTGGAAGATGAAGCTATCTATGCAGATGAAAATCTCTACTACAATGTCCATCAAGTCGAGCCTTTTATTGGAAAAAATGTGGTCATCTGTGGCGGTGGTGATTCTGCTGTTGACTGGGCAAATATGCTAGAACCGGTTGCAGGTAGTGTCACCATTGTTCATCGTAGAGATGCTTTTCGTGCGCATGAACACAGTGTCGAGGTCATGAAGGCGTCGTCTATTAAGACTATGACACCCTACGTACCAATATCAATCATTGGAGAAAATGGCCGAGCAACCAGCTTACGTGTTCAAAAAATCAAGGAAGAAGAAACTCTTGACTTACCGCTAGATGCCTTGATTGTCAGTTTTGGATTTTCAACCAATAATAAAAATCTTAAAAACTGGAATCTGGATTATAAGCGTAACCGTATCTTTGTGGACCAAGTCTTGAAAACTAGTATGGATGGTGTCTACGCTATCGGCGATGCTGCTGAATACCCGGGCAAGGCAGATTTAATTGCCACAGGGTTTGGTGAGGCACCGACAGCGGTCAATGAAGCCATCAACTACATCTATCCAGAACGAGACAATCGCATTGTGCATTCAACGTCGTTGATTAAAGATTAACAACATCATTTGTGAACCTTTTCGTCTGAGCGAAGAAAAGACAAAGCACGCTTGGTGGAGAGCGGTAGTGGCTAACTGTTGAGAAATCTTTTTGTTCCAGACTCGTTTATTTGTCTCGTACCTTACGTGGCGAAACTGGGCTTAAAGCCACATAAAATAGAAAAAATCCAAGCCAAGTGCCTTGGATTTTTTCAGTGTTTTGTACCTAACAAGATTCAGAAATAGCAGCATCATAATGTTATAACAAAATGACTCATTCCTTCCCAACTAAAATCGATTATACACAGAAACTGGGTTTCTGCTAGTTTTGATTTTGAACGAGTTTTAATAGTCTTCCAGCCCTTCTAAATCTAGAACTTTGATGGTTTTTAGGTCTCTTTCGATTAACTGTTTGTTTTCAAGCACTTTGAATTTTCGCGATAAAGTTTCCGGACTGGTTCCTAAAAAGGTTGCCAATTCTTTCATTTTCATGGGCAGTTCAAGGTAGTGGCTATCTGACGCTTTAGCTAGATTATAGAGATAGAAAGCTAAGCGTTCTTCTACTTTTTCCATGCTAAGAAACTGTGTTTGCTGTTCCAGCTGGTGTGTCTTTTCCGCATTTATAGCCATCAAGGTTAAGGTCAACTGAGGATAATTTTCCAAAAGTTGGACAAAGTCAGACCGTCTCAGCAAGCAGATTTCAGTCTTTTGTAAGGCTTGCCCAAAGAGGTTATCATTTGTGACGCCAAATAGGAAGTGATCACCTTCATAGTCTCCGGGTTGAGCGATACGAAGTAGCTGCTCACGTCCATTATTAGCCAAACGATAAACTTTCATAGCTCCTTTAGCGACCAGAGCCAGCTGTGCTTCTTGGTCTGGTGAAAAAATCAGGTCACCTTTTTGAAACACTTGGTGATGCATTAGCTGTTCAATACGCTCTTGATCAGCGATGGGAAGGTGGTTAAACAGTGGAACCAGAGAGACACAAAGATGATCGTGCGCCATAATCAATTCCTTTCAAAACTAAACTCAATATCCTTTTTTATTATAGCACAGATCAAGCTTGTGCTAATTGAAAGGCTTTTTCAAGCAAACGATAGGTTTTTTCAAAGGTAGGACAAACATCATCTGGAATAGCAAAGTGATGTGTAATCCTATCAAGCTCTTGAAACTCTGCTTTGTAAGAATGCTGGTTAGTCACATGTTGCTGAATGTTGTGATAAAGATTTTTTACCTCAAAAACCTCAGGGTGATGTTTGCCGTGGGCTTTCGTAATAGCATTGGTATAGAGGTCCAATTCTTCTTGGTGTTCTTTTAAAAATGTTTGCAATTCCATGAGTGTCTCCTTTAAGCAGATACTTTCGTTTTTAAAACCTTATAACCAATCGTTTCAATGGCAGCGGCAATCGTTTTAGCATCGGTTAATTTTTCATCAAATCGTAGCTTAGCTTTGCTAGCATTGAAAAGTACTTTAATACTGCTTTGATCGACGCCATCAACGTGACTAATGGCTGCTTTAATTTTTTCCATGCATGAGGGGCAGGCTAATTCTTCTAATTGAATGACTAATTGTGACATAGGATTACCTTCTTTCTTTTTGATTAGTTTACCAATTATTTACTCTTGCTTCCTTGATAAGTATCAAGTTTTTTTGATTTTCCAAATCTTAGGAGGCGCATACCGTTTAAAATAACCACTAAAATACTAGCTTCGTGGACAAACATACCGACGGTCATGCTGACCCAATCGCTAGCCAGTAACCCGGTCAGAAGAACGGCTACAACAAGGAGGGCTATGGCAATATTTTCTTGCATGTTACGATTGGTTGCTTTGCTGAGTTGATGGGCAAGCGGAAGACGTGTAAGATTGTCTTGCATGAGTATTAAATCAGCAGTTTCCATTGCGACATCTGTACCGCCACCCATGGCAATGCCAAGATCAGCGCGTGTGATTGAAGGGCTATCATTAACCCCATCACCGACAAAAATGACCTTATGTCCCTGATCTTGTAATTGACGGATGTATTTTTCCTTGTCTTGAGGTAGGAGATTTCCCATAACGGTTTGAATGCCAGCTTCTCTAGCCATGAGTTCAGCTGTTTCTTGTTGGTCACCTGATAACATAGCAATCTGTTTAAAACCTTGTTTTTTCAAGGCTTGAATGACTTGTGGCGCTTCCGGTCTCAAAGCATCTTTGATGCCTAGTGCTAAAAGGATTTGGCCATCTAAAGCATAAAGCACGATAGAATGTCCTGTTTGAGACAGTGTGGTAACAGTTTTTTTCACTTGACTAGGCAATTTGATCTGTTTTTCCTGCATGAGCCAAGCGTTTCCAACTAAAATCGTATGCTGATCAATGGTAGCTGACAGCCCCCCGCCTCTAATCGTTTCCAAATGTTCGACATCATAGGTTCTTTCTACGGAGATATCATTTATAATCGCTTGAGCTAAAGGATGTTGAGATTCTTTTTCTAGACTAACGAGATAAGCCCACTGGGTTTTTGATACCTCTGTAAACCTTTCAATGGCATTCACACGAGGTTTTCCTTGAGTTAGGGTACCTGTTTTATCAAAAAGGATGGTATCTGCCTTACTAAAGGTTGACATGGCTTCACTTCCTTTAAAGAGAATACCCTGTTTGGCCCCATTTCCAATACCAGCGACTGTTGAAACAGGAACCCCAATAACTAAAGCACCTGGACAACCTAATACCAAAATGGTGATGGCTAATTCTGTATTTTTAGTGATGATAAAGGTTAAGAGGGCTAACAGGAGAACCAGCGGTGTATAGTATTTTGAGAAACTGTTGATAAACTTTTCAGTATTGGTTTTAGAATCTTGAGCTTCCTCTACCAGTTCGATAATTTTTCCAAAAACAGTATCCTCACCAACTTTTTGTGCGATGATGGTGATACTGCCATTTTCGAGAATGCTTCCAGCAAATACTTGATCTCCCACTTCTTTTTTGAGTAAATCGGATTCTCCAGTAATGCTAGCTTGGTTAAGATAGGCACTACCAGAAAGGATTTGTCCATCAACAGGAACCTTATCTCCCGTTCTAACCAGAAGGTTTTGCCCTTCTTCAACGTCTTCGCTGGGAATTTCTTTTATCTGGCCATTGTCTAAAATCAATCTTGCTTTTTCGGGGGCTAGATCAAGTAATTCTTTGATAGCAGATCTCGTTTTTCTCAAGGTTCTTTGTTCAAGGAATGCTCCTAAGAGAAAGAGAAAAGCGACCATTGCTGACTCTTCGTAATTTTGAATCAGAAAGGCACCAATGATGGCAATGGAAACCAAAATATCGATAGAAACAACCTTGATTTTGAGAGATTGATAGGCCTGGATGAGAATGGGCAGAGCTCCTAAAATAGAAGCTAAAAGTAGCAACAGTTGCGAGAGATAGAGTTGCTCAAATATGAAGTGGCTGATAAAACCTGCACTAATAAGTACAGCCATAATCATCAATAGCTGTTTTTTTTGCTTTAAAATAATACCTGTCATCATGTCTCCTTTCTTTTGTCTTAACTATATCAAGTGATGCAAAAAAAATAATTGATACATCTCAAGAAATAGGAAAATTATGAAAAAGAATGAAAATGATAGAAAGTGACAGAAAATGATTGTTTTGTATTGACCTATTCTCAAAAAAGAGTATAATGATAACCGTAAACGATTGCAGAAGGGGGTGGTTGCCATCTTAAAAACAGAAAGAAAGCGGCTGATTATGGAGAAAATAGCTCTCGATGATTATGTTGTTTTAGAGGATTTGGTTGAGCTATTAGACACATCAGAATCAACAGTAAGGCGAGATTTAGACGAATTGGAAGCGCAAGGGAAGCTCCATCGTGTCCATGGTGGTGCTGAAAAAATACATACTCTTCAAGACGAACCCAATATTCGTCAGAAATCTATCAAAAACATTCAAGAAAAAAAAGCCTTAGTCCAAAAAGCTGCAGAACTCGTGCAAGATGGCGATGTGATTTTTCTGGATGCGGGTTCAACAACGGAACTTTTGATTCCATTGTTGAATCAAGAGGGACTGACTGTTGTTACCAATGCTATTCATCATGCGGCTAAGCTTGTGGATAAAAACATCAAAACCTTAATTATTGGTGGTTTTATTAAAAATACAACAGATGCTAGTGTGGGACAAATTGCGGTAGAGCAAGTGCAACGCCTTAATTTTGACAAAGCATTCTTGGGAATGAATGGTATTGATGAAGAGCATATCACAACACCTGAGATGGAAGAAGCTGTTGTAAAGCGCAGCATAATTGCTAGCGCTAAAAAAGCTTATATTCTAACCGATTCTTCTAAATTAGGGCATGCATCATTTATTAATGTCGCTTCGCTTAAAGATGTCACTATTATCACTAATCATTGTGATCACCCTCTTTTGCCAACGATCAAAGAAAAGACAGGAGTTATTGAAGTATGATTTATACCGTTACCTTAAATCCGTCTATTGATTATATTGTTCGCCTTGATGCTGTCGAGGTTGGACAGGTTAATCGTATGGACAGTGATGATAAGTTCGCTGGCGGTAAAGGGATCAATGTCAGCCGTGTTTTGAAACGTTTGGACATTGATAATACTGCCACAGGATTTATTGGTGGATTTACTGGCCGATTTATCACAGATGAATTGGAAAAAGAAGGTATCACAACAGCCTTTGTTCCAGTATCGCAAGATACGCGAATCAATGTTAAAATCAAAGCGGACCAAGAAACAGAAATTAACGGTACGGGACCTGTTATCGCAAAGCAGGAATTGGAAGCCTTGAAGGATCAGTTAGCCCACTTAACGGCTGAAGATGTTGTCGTCTTTGCTGGTTCTGCGCCAAGTAATCTAGGAAACCAAGTTTATACAGAACTTTTGCCAATTGCTAAAGCATCTGGTGCAGCTATCGTCTGTGACTTTGAAGGGCAAACCCTTCTCGATTCGCTTGCCTATCAACCACTTTTGGTGAAACCTAACAACCACGAACTAGAAGCTATCTTTGATGTTACCTTAGAATCACTTGATGAAATCGAAAAATATGCCCGTAAAATTCTTGATAAAGGGGCGAAAAATGCTTTGATTTCAATGGCTGGGGATGGTGCTCTTCTAGTGACTGAAGAAGCAGCATACTTTGCTAAACCCATTAAAGGTCAAGTGAAGAACTCTGTTGGTGCTGGTGATTCGATGGTAGCAGGCTTTACTGGTGAATTCGTTAAATCAGGAGATGCCCTTGAAGCTCTCAAATGGGGAGTTGCTTGTGGCACGGCGACAACGTTCTCAGATGACTTAGCAAGCATTGACTTTATAAAAGAAACTTATGAAAAAGTAGAGGTAGAAAAAAGATGAAAATTCAAGACTTATTGAACAAAAATGTCATGATCTTGGACCTTCAAGCAGGCACTAAAGAAGCTGCCATTGATGAGATGATTAACCGTTTGGTTGCAGAAGGTGTGGTCAGTGACTTTGCAACATTTAAAGAAGGCATCATGGCGCGTGAAGCCTTGACGTCTACTGGTTTGGGTGATGGTATTGCCATGCCTCACTCTAAAAACGCAGCGGTTGTAGAACCTACTGTTCTTTTCGCTAAATCAAGTTCAGGGGTTGATTATGAAGCCCTTGATGGTCAACCAACCTATCTCTTCTTTATGATTGCGGCTCCAGAAGGGGCTAACGATACTCACTTGGCAGCACTTGCGGAGTTATCGAAATACTTGATGAAGGACGGTTTTGCTGATGAATTGCGTCACATTAACACTCCTGATGGTGTGATTGCAACCTTTGATGGGGCAGAGGCTGCTGATAAAGAAGCTGAACAAGCTGATATGGCAGCACTAGCTGATGTCACTAAACTACAAGCGAGTGATCAAGACTTTATCGTTGCAGTAACAGCGTGTACGACTGGTATTGCACACACCTATATGGCAGAAGAAGCCCTTAAAAAACAAGCTGCCGAAATGGGAGTTGCTATTAAAGTAGAAACAAATGGTGCTTCAGGTGTTGGTAATAAATTAACGGCAGCTGATATTGAAAAAGCCAAAGGTGTTATCGTTGCAGCTGATAAAGCAGTTGATATGCCACGTTTCAACGGTAAACCATTGATTTCACGTCCAGTTGCTGAAGGCATTAAAAAACCTCAAGAATTAATCCAAACTATTCTTGATGGTAAAGCGGATACCTTCGTCGCTAAAGAGGGTTCACAGGCAGCAGCGTCGGAAGAAAAGACAAGCTTAGGTGGAGCTTTTTACAAACACCTTATGGGCGGTGTTTCTCAAATGTTACCATTCGTTATTGGTGGCGGTATTATGATCGCTTTAGCCTTTCTTTTGGATAATCTTCTTGGCGTGCCTAAGGATCAATTAGCTAACCTGGGGTCATACAATGAAGTGGCGGCACTCTTTAAAGCAATTGGTGGGGCAGCCTTTGGTTTCATGCTTCCAGTTCTTTCAGGTTATATTGCCTACTCTATTGCTGAAAAACCAGGTCTTGTGGCTGGTTTTGTGGCCGGTGCTATTGCTAACAGTGGTCTTGCCTTCGGTAAAGTGGCTTATGCTGCTGGTGGTGAGTCAACACTTGGACTTGCTGGTGTGTCATCAGGTTTCCTTGGTGCCCTTGTTGGTGGTTTCCTTGCTGGTGGTGTTATCTTTGTTCTTCGCAAAGCCCTTGCTGGTATGCCTCGTTCACTTGACGGTGTTCGCTCAATCCTTCTCTACCCACTTCTTGGGGTAGCAGTGACAGGATTTCTTATGCTCTTTGTTAATATTCCAATGGCTGCTATCAATACGGCACTTAATACTTTCCTTGAAAACCTTTCAGGTAGTTCAGCTATCTTAATGGGACTTCTTGTTGGTGGTATGATGGCAGTTGATATGGGTGGACCAGTTAACAAGGCTGCCTATGTCTTTGGTACAGGAACACTTGCTGCCACAGTCTCTAACGGTGGTTCAGTCGTTATGGCTGCCGTTATGGCTGGTGGTATGGTACCGCCTCTTGCGGTCTTTGTAGCAACGCTTCTCTTTAAAGATAAATTCACAGAAGAAGAACGAAACTCAGGTTTGACCAATATCGTTATGGGGCTGTCATTTATCACAGAAGGTGCTATTCCGTTTGGTGCTGCTGACCCAGCCCGTGCTATCCCAAGCTTTATCGCAGGTTCAGCCCTCACAGGTGCCCTTGTTGGTCTTGCTGGTATTAAATTGATGGCACCGCATGGTGGTATCTTCGTTATTGCCTTGACTAGTAACCCACTTCTCTACTTGTTGTTTGTTGCTATTGGTGCGGTGGTGTCAGGTGTTCTCTTCGGATTACTTCGTAACTCTAAATAATCCATTTATCAGTAGAAATAAACTAAGTGTTCTGTAAATGAGTATATGGCAAAACTTCCAGAGTCAATCTAGACTTTGGAAGTTTTGTCATCGGTAATTGGCTTATATGTTTTTAGATCACGGTAATGTGTCTCTAGAACAACCTTGTTTGTGGGAGCTTCCTTGCTAGAAAGATGATCTAGAAGACAAGTGAGCTATTTCCCAGTGTTTCAGTCATGTTGCTGACAAAACAAATGTAGCGTTGACCGTTTGGTCGGCGCTTTTTAGGTACGACAAGTATAGAGAATCTCTAGGTGAAAGGTCTCTATGGGGACTAATTTCCGATAAACACAATAGTAATTAGATCAGCTTAAAAAGCTCTGCTGCTTGGCGGCACGGTAGTCAATACTGAAATGGGCTATATCGTTATGACAATCAATTGAATTAGCTTTCAGATAGGAAATAGAAACGCGGGCAGCTTTTGAGTAAGCCAAGTCGTAAGCGATGATGTAGCGATGTTAATTCAAAAGACGATACGTGTTTGACGGTTGTTCATCATCTTTGAACCTTCGTAGTGAAACAGTGAGAAAGCTATCTATTTAAAACCAATTTGCTTCCCAAAAGGTTTGAGTACTGATTGAGAGGACTATGTTTAAGAGGGTCGCGTTAAACATTAGTTGAGATTGTCTGCTGATTGACAGGCACAGTAGTGTGAGATGGATTGGGTATTGGCTCTTACGGGGTTGAAAAAAACACAAAATGAACACGCCTTCTAGATCAGTTTTGTGATGAAACATGTTATGATAAAGAACAACAAGGGTTTTGGATTTTGCAAAACGAGCAACAAAAACTAAAGGTAATCAGTGACAATTCTCAAAGGAGGAAGCAGAATGTCAATTAAAGCATTATTACACAAAGATTTGATGATTATGGAGTTAAAAGCCGTTTCTAAAGATGTGGCTTTAGATGAAATGATTGCTAAATTAGCGGCGCATGGCATCATCCATGATAGGGATTTGTTAAAAAAGAGCATCATGGTTCGTGAAGAACAAGGGGTAACTGCGCTTGGGCAAGGCATTGCTATGCCTCATAGTAAGCATGTTGTGGTAGATAAGCCGGCAATTTTATTTGCACGATCTTCACAAGGCATTCCCTACGAGGCAGCGGATGGTCAGCCTGTTGATCTTTTCTTTATGGTGGTAGCTCCCAGTGACGCAGAAGAGGTGTCATTAGAAGCCATTGCAGATTTATCAAACTATTTGGCTAAAGACGGTTTTGCGGAGCGGTTGCGCCAAGCAAATTCAGAACATGATGTTTTAACACTGTTTGATGATTTTTCAAAGGTCAATAAGGCAGAAGCAACGACAAAGAAAGTCAATCATTCTGGTGATTTTATCGTTGCTGTCACAGCATGTGCTACTGGTTTGATTCATACCTATATGGCTGAAGAAGCCCTTAAAAAAGCGGCTACTAATAAGGGAATGACTATCAAGGTTGAGACAAATGGTGCCAGTGGCCGTAAGAATGTTTTGACGGCTGATGACATTTCACAAGCTAAAGGGATTATTATCGCTTCTGATAAGGAAATTGATTTAGAACGTTTTGCAGGTAAAAAGCTTATCAGTCGTTCCGTTGTTGACGGTATTAAATCAGCTGATGACCTCATTGAACGCTTATATACAGATGAAGCACAGGTAGTCGAAGCAAAGGAAGCCTCATTAAAAGACAAATTAACGCAGACGTTGTTTGGAAAGTAAAATCATTGCAATAATCAGATGAGCTGGTCTTGTCTGGTTTTTAGTTTGTCTTCTTTTTCACTTATGCTAAAATAATGGAGACTTGATATGGGAGGTGGCAAAAGTGGCAAGACGAAGGAGAAAAAGAAAGCTTCCTATAAGAACAGTTTTACTTGCTATTGCCATGACTTTTGCGATAGTGATATTCGTCAAGCAAGTATTACCAGAAGGGACGGAGTCAGTGCCAGAATCATCAGTATCAGAGCAGTTTATTCAAGAAATTGGTCCTAAAGCCCAAGTAATCGCAAGAGACAATGATTTGTATGCTTCAGTAATGATTGCGCAAGCTATTCTGGAATCCAATAGTGGACAGTCTAGGCTTAGCCAATCACCACATTATAACTTTTTTGGGATCAAAGGTAATTATCAAGGGCAGTCGGTTGCTTTGGAAACCTGGGAGGATGATGGTCAAGGAAATCCTTATACCATAACGGCAGACTTTCGTTCGTATGGTAGTTTAGAAAATAGCTTGGAAGACTATGCTCAATTTTTAGACCGAGATTTTTACCGGGCAGTGCATAAGAGTAATACTCTATCCTATCATGATGCTACCAAGGCATTGACAGGAACTTATGCGACAGACACTTCCTATGGTAGGAAACTCAACAATCTCATAGAAACCTATCAACTGACAAAGTATGATTCACTTTGGTAATCAGTTATCTCGGTAAAGGCTTCTCTCTTTTTGAGGAATGATAGCGTATGAAAGAGTGCTATCAGCAAGTAGTTCCATTCTAGTTTATTCCTATGCTTTTTGATATAATAGTTGTCATGAAAACATTAAATGAAGTTTATGGTGAACATGCTGAAATGCCCTTTATTTCACCAAAATATGAAGCTGAATTATTGAGAAAACCGATTGCCAAACGTCAAATGGAGAGAACTGAAGAAGGTTTTCTTCCGGGACATATTATTCTATTGTGGCGGATTCAGTTTGGGACTTATACCACAAAAAGCCCTCACCATAAATATTTTTATACCACTTATGGTATTGATGCACAAAAAGAGTTAGAAGATCTTATTTCAAAAAGCTATGTTCGCATCAACTCAGCTTTTGAATCCATCAAGCTTGTCTCGGCACCTATTGTGAAGGATTTTCTAAAAACAAAAGAAGTCAAGGGTTTGAGTAAGATGAAGCGATCTGACTTGGATGCGGCGCTGAAACAAGAGTTCACGGAAGAAGAGTTAGGCGGCTTGTTTGAGGAGCGGGCTTATAGTCTGACCCAGAGTGGCGAAGATTTATTAGCTAAATACCCTGATATTGTGGCCAAACACCCCCAGAAGAAGTATTAGTAAACTTTTATTTTATAAGAGCATGTGCTATAATAATCCTAATTGTATCTAGAGGAGAAAACTATGGAAATCATACGCGAAAAAGAATTTGTTAATCAATACCACTACAATGCCCGTAACTTGGAATGGGAAAAGGAAAATGGAACACCAAAAACGAATTTTGAAGTGACCTTCCAGCTGATTGAAAAGAATGTTGAGAAAAACGAGACAACCATTGTGGCTGTTCTACAATTTACGATTGTTCGTGATGAATTTATGATTTCTGGCGTTGTTTCTCAAATGGTTCATATCAAAAATCGTATTGTCAATGAACCAAAAGAATTTTCTCAAAAAGAAGTTGAGTCACTAGCAGCTCCTCTTCTTGACGTGGTTAAACGTATGACTTATGAAGTAACTGAAATTGCTTTGGATCGTCCAGGTGTTAAATTGGAGTTTAATAGTTAATGAAATTAGCAGTAGTAACAGATAGTTCAGCAGCTCTTCCACAGTCGATTGAGGGGCATGCTGATCTGTTTTGTTTAGATATACCTGTCGCTATTGATGGTCAGACTTATGTGGAAAGCCGAAAGTTGACCATGTCAGATTTTTATGAAAAAATGGCTGCCAATGAGGAATTGCCAAAGACCAGTCAGCCGAGTTTGGCAGAGTTCGATGATCTTTTAATGACCTTGCAGTCCAACAATTATACTCATGTTATTGGTCTCTTTTTATCGAGTGGTATCTCTGGTTTTTGGGCTAATAGTCAGTTTCTAAAAAACGAATATAGCGATCTTGTGTTAGCAATTCCTGATACAAAAATCACTTCCGCACCGCAGGGGCAAATGGTAGAGACTGCCTTGACCTTAGCGCAGGAAGGGTATGACTTTAACCGTATTTTAGAGAAGCTAAATGAGCAGATCGCGGGGACGAAAGCTTTTATCCTAGTTGATGATTTAAATCATCTAGTCAAAGGAGGACGCTTATCAAATGGCTCAGCCCTACTGGGCAATCTGTTGTCTATTAAGCCAATCCTTTATTTCAATGAGCAAGGTGTGATCGAAGTTTTTGAAAAAGTTCGTACTGAGAAAAAAGCGATCAAGCGCTTGGTAGAGATAATCAAAGAAGAGACATCTGATGGTGATTTCAATGTCGCTATTATCCATGCTAATGCTGAAGATAAGGCAAAAGAGTTGTATCAACACCTAAAAGAGTCTGGTTTTGACGAGACCTTATCCATTGTGCCTTTTGGTAGTGTGATTGCAACGCATGTTGGTGAAGGGGCTATTGCTTTTGGGGTTACTCCAAAAGTTTAATGTTACAAAAAAGATAGTCTCGATGTGAATGAGTAGTTTGGGGAAGTTGAGGTTTTCTGTAATGTCAGAAAAAAACTCACTCCCTTTTTAAGAAGATAGAAATAGGAGACTGAGGATGGCTATTAAAGTGATTGTTGCCGGCTTTAAAGGACGTATGGGATCTACTGCAGTTGAGATGGTCAAATCAGATAAAGAGCTTGAATTAGCCGCTTTATTGGATCCTTTTGCGACTGAAAAGGCTCTTGATGGCGTACCTGTTTTTAATGATAAGCTAGAATTAGCCGGATTTGAAGCCGATGTTTGGGTTGATTTTACCATGCCTAAGGTAGCCTATGAGAACACACGTTTTGCCTTGGAAAATGGATTTGCTCCAGTTGTGGGGACAACAGGATTTACAGAAGAACAAATAGCAGAATTGGTGGCTCTTTCTTCTGAAAAGGCACTTGGTGGCTTGATTGCACCCAATTTTGCCATTGGTGCCATTCTTTTGATGGAATTTGCAGCTAAGGCGGCACAGTATTTCCCAGATTTGGAGATTATTGAACTACACCACGATAAGAAAAAAGATGCTCCTTCTGGGACAGCGATTAAAACAGCAGAATTAATTGCAGAAAGTCGTCAGTCTAAGTCACAGGGGGCAGCTGACGAAGAAGAATTGCTAAAAGGCGCTCGTGGTGCTGAGTACGATGGTTTCCGCATTCACAGTGTTCGTTTACCTGGTCTTGTTGCCCATCAAGAAGTCATCTTTGGTGCCCAAGGAGAAGGTCTGAGTCTACGTCATGATTCCTATGATCGTTCTTCTTTCATGAGTGGTGTCAATTTAGGTATAAAAGAAGTGGTAACACGTCATCAACTGGTTTATGGATTGGAAAAATTACTCTAATGAAGTTAGAAAAACTACCAATTGAGTTTGAGGAGGCCCTGCCTCTCCTCGAGAAGATTAAAAAGGCTGGTTTTGAAGCCTATTTTGTCGGTGGGTCGGTTCGCGATGTCTTGCTAGATCGTCCTATCCATGATGTGGATATTGCGACCTCGTCTTATCCCGAAGAGACCAAAGCTATTTTTGAACGTACGGTTGATGTTGGGATTGAACATGGGACAGTTTTGGTTTTAGAAAATGGTCATGAATATGAAATGACTACTTTTAGAACTGAGGATGTCTATGTGGATTATCGCAGACCATCAAGTGTTTCTTTTGTTCGTTCTTTAAAAGAGGATTTGAAACGTCGCGACTTCACAGTCAACGCCTTTGCTTTAAATGAAGATCGTGAGGTTATCGATCTATTTGATGGGTTAACCGACTTGGAAAATCGTGTACTGCGTGCAGTGGGCATTGCTTCAGAACGTTTTAACGAGGATGCTTTGCGTATCATGCGGGGGATTCGCTTTTCAGCTAGTCTTGATTTTGATATTGACAAACAAACTTTAGCAGCTATGTCAGCTTGTGCGCCGCTTTTGGAAAAAATCTCTGTTGAACGTAGTTTTATTGAATTCGATAAATTATTGATGGCGCCACATTGGTCAAAAGGTTTGGATGCCTTGATAGCTACCGGTGCTTATGATTATCTCCCTGACTTTCAAGGGACTGCCTCTAAGTGGCGAGCCTTCCAAACCTTAATTAAAAAAGATTATCAATTTCTAAGTTCAGAGCAAGCTTGGACAGCCGTGATGATTGTTTTAGCTATTGCTCAGCCTAAGGGATTTTTGAAAAAATGGAAAACATCCGTTCAGTTTCAAAAAAGGGTGACTCAGATGATTGAGGTTTTTCAATCACGACAATCATCGCCCTTGACTAGCTGGCAGGTCTATCAATATGGTAAGGAGCTCATCCAAGAGGTGGAAGCCTTGAGGACAGCATTTGGAATGGAAGCGGACTTTGAGAGGTTAGCAAAGCTAGATCAAGACTTGCTTATCCATGACAAACATGACATCGTTGTCAATGGTGGAATCCTCATGTCTGAATTAAACTTGAAACCAGGACCCGATTTGGGGAGAATGCTTAATCAAGTTGAGCAAGCCATTGTTAAGGGAGAACTTTTCAATGACAAAGAGGCTATTTTTAATTTTGTCAAAAATAAGATATAAATAAGAGGAGGCCTTGCCTCCTTTTGGTACGTAGAAAAGGGTATAAAATGAGTGATTTTATTGTTGAACAATTAACCAAATCTGTGGGAGATAAGACTGTTTTTAAGGATATTTCCTTTATTATTCATGATTTGGACCGTATTGGGATTATTGGGGTTAATGGTACGGGAAAAACAACCCTTTTAGATGTTATCTCTGAAAAGTTAGGTTTTGATGGCGATGTGTCACCATTTATCAAAGCAAATGGTTATAAGATATCCTACTTAACACAGGAACCTGAATTTGATGATAGTAAAACGGTTTTAGATACGGTCTTGTCATCTGATTTGCGCGAGATGCGCTTGATTCGTGATTATGAGACAATCATGGCTAATTATGCAGAAGATAGGCAGGCTGAACTTGAAAAAGTCATGTCAGAGATGGATTCTCTGGATGCTTGGACCATCGAAAGTGAGGTCAAAACAGTTCTTTCCAAACTTGGCATTGATGATTTGGCACAAAAAGTGGCTGATTTATCAGGTGGCCTTCGCCGTCGTGTGCAATTGGCACAAGTCTTACTTGGAGATGCGGATTTATTGTTATTAGACGAGCCAACCAACCATTTGGACATTGATACGATTGCTTGGTTAACTAACTTTTTGACTAATACTAAAAAGACTGTCCTTTTTATCACGCATGATCGTTATTTTTTAGATAATGTGGCAACGCGTATCTTCGAATTGGCAGATAGTAATCTGACGGAATATCAGGGTAACTACCAAGATTATGTACGTCTGCGTGCCGAACAAGACGAGCGTGATGTGGCTGCCATGCATAAGAAAAAACAGCTTTACAAACAAGAATTGGCCTGGATGCGCACCCAGCCCCAAGCTCGCGCGACTAAGCAACAAGCACGTATCAACCGTTTTCAAGAATTGAAAAAAGATGTTCATCAGGATACTAGTTCGGAAGGTTTGGAAATTAATTTTGAAACCAGTCGTATCGGGAAAAAAGTTATTAATTTTGAACATGTGGATTTTTCCTACGGTGGTAGCAAACCCATTCTTTCTAACTTTAACCTGATTATCCAAAATAAGGATCGTATTGGGATTGTTGGGGACAATGGGGTTGGGAAGTCAACACTTCTTAACTTGATGACGGGTGATTTGACCCCAACGGCTGGTAAGTTAGCTATCGGTGAAACGATTCGAATTGGCTATTTCTCGCAACAAATTAAGGATATGGATGAGAGCAAGCGTGTGATTTCATACCTACAAGAAGTGGCAGATGAGGTCAAAACAACAGTGGGGACAACTAGTGTTAGTGAGCTCTTGGAACAATTTCTTTTTCCTCGTTCAACACACGGCACTCAGATTGCTAAATTATCAGGGGGTGAGAAAAAACGCCTGTATCTTTTGAAGATTTTGATCGAAAAGCCCAATGTTCTGCTTCTAGACGAACCAACTAATGATTTGGATATTGCAACCCTAACCGTTTTAGAGAATTTCCTATCAGGATTTGCTGGACCGGTCATTACAGTTAGTCATGACCGATACTTCTTAGATAAGGTTGCTAATAAAATTCTGGCTTTTGAAAATGGTGATATTAGAGCTTTTTATGGTAATTACACGGATTATCTTGATGAAAAGGCCTTTGAAGCTAACAGCTCTGCCATGCTCGCCAAATCACAAGCGCCGAAGACGGAAAAAACGCGCCAAGAAAAGAAACGCATGTCTTATTTTGAAAAGCAAGAGTGGGCAAGTATCGAGGACGACATTGCCCAGTTAGAGGAAGCCATTGAGGCTATTGAGGCTGCTATGTTAGAGAATGCCAGCGATTATGGTGAATTGGCGATCTTACAGCGTGACTTAGATAATAAAAATGAAGCGCTACTTGAAAAATATGAGCGTTATGAGTATTTGAGTGAGTTAGACGACTAAGACAAGGGGAGATTATGCACCAAACAGACAATCTAAAGGAGAAAATTAGCTTATTCCTCAAGCTTTTTTTCCCTATTTTAATTTATCAATTTGCCAATTTTTCGGCAACCTTCATTGATACCATGATGACAGGTAAGTATCGTACTGTTGACTTGGCAGGTGTTTCTATGGCGGGGAGTCTCTGGAATCCTTTCTTTACCTTGTTAACGGGGATTGTGTCAGCCTTGGTCCCCATTATCGGACAACACTTGGGACAGCGACATCTTCATAAAGTCAAAGACGATTTCCATCAGTTTATCTATATTGCTTTGATGTTGTCAGCAGTCCTTTGGCTTATCGTTCATTTTGGAGCCATTCCAGCTCTAACGCATTTTAATCTAGAACCATCTGTTGTACGGGTTGGACAAGGTTATTTGTCTTTTATTTCAATGGGGATATTGCCCTTACTTTTATTTAGTGTCTGCCGGTCTTTCTTTGATTCTTTGGGTTTGACCAAGTTGTCCATGTACCTCATGTTGCTCTTGCTACCCTTTAATTCTTTTTTCAACTATATCTTGATCTATGGAAAACTAGGCCTTCCTCAGATGGGGGGAGCAGGTGCAGGGCTTGGAACAGCCTTGGCTTATTGGTTGCTCTTACTAGTGGTAATAGCTGTCATGGCTGTTCATCCGACAATCAAGTCTTTTCAAGTTTGGCAGTGGACGGCACCAAATAAACAATTAATGAAACAAGGTTTCTTGCTCGGTCTACCAATTGGTTTGCAAATTTTTGCGGAAGTGGCTATTTTTGCAACGGTTAGCTTGTTCATGGCTAAATTTTCAACAGAGATTATTTCAGCCCACCAGTCAGCCATGAATTTCACGACCCTTCTCTATGCTTTTCCGCTTAGCATTTCAATCACTATGCCGATTGCCATTTCCTTTGAGATTGGAGCAGGGAATTACAAGGCAGCTCGTGAGTTTGCTAAAATTGGGCGTTTGACAGCTATGGTTTTTGCGGTCGTGACATTGACTTTCTTGTATTTTTTCAGGACTCAAGTGGCCTATCTCTATGGTTCGGGTGATAGTTTTATCAGGGTGACAACAGAGTTCTTGATTTACGCCTTTTTCTTCCAACTGGCTGACGCTTTTGCGGCACCTATTCAAGGAATTTTACGTGGTTACAAGGACACCACCTACCCATTTGTTATTGGTGTTTCAGCTTATTGGGCTGTTGCTCTTCCGGTAGGCTGGTTACTTGATTTAACGACAACTTTAGGTCCCAAGGCCTACTGGATTGGACTAATCTCCGGCCTCTTTTCTTGTGGTATGCTCTTGCGCTTACGCTTGGCAGTCATTGAGAAGCGTTATAAAGCTGGTAATCCCTTGGAGAGAGTGGTGTAAGGTATGATGATTAGACCGATTCAGTCTGCAGATAATGCTCAGATGGCGGAGATTATTCGTGCTAGTTTAAAAGCAGTAGGGTTAGATAAACCGGGGACGGCCTATTTTGATCCTTCATTAGATGATCTGGCTGGTGCTTATCATCAAGATACTAAGTCAGCTTATCTTATTGCTTGTGACAATGATTGTATTCTAGGTGGCGCAGGCTTTGGCAAAATCACTGAAACTACTTGTGAACTTCAAAAACTTTATGTTACTGAAAAAGCTAGAAACAAGGGGATTGGCCGCCGTTTATTGGAACAAGTCATCTGCTTAGCTAGGAAAGCGGATTATGATAACATGTATTTAGAAACGACAGACGTTCTAGCACAAGCTGTTAATCTATATGAAAGTCTGGGTTTTGAGCAATTAGATAGCCCATTGGCTAATGATAATGGTCATCATGCGATGACTATTTGGATGTTGAAAGATTTGAAAAAGTAGTATTTGTTTAGCACGATAGCTAAACTAGAAAAGGAAAGATATGGCATTAATTTGGTCTTATTTAAAAAAATACCCTAAGTGGTTATTTTTAGATATTGTAGGAGCCTTTCTCTTTGTTGTGGTCAATTTGGGCTTACCGACTATTTTGGCTAAAATGATTGACGAAGGCATTAACACGCGTGATGTTAACCAGCTTTACTTTTGGGGCTGGATGATGTTAATTGTGGTTATCTTAGGGATTGTTGGCCGGATTGTTTTGGCTTACGCCGCTGGGAAACTAACCACAACGATGATTCAAGACATGCGTAATGACATGTATGATAAACTTCAGGATTATTCTCATAGTGAGTACGATAAAATTGGGATCTCGTCTTTGGTCACGCGTATGACGAGTGATGCGTTTGTACTTATGCAATTTGCAGAACAAAGCTTACGTCTTGGTATGGTGACGCCAATGATGATGATTTTCTCAGTCGTTATGATTTTCCTGACTAGCCCATCTATGGCATGGATTGTTGCAGTATCCATTCCGTTTTTGGCCTGGGTTGTTGCTTATGTGGCTATCAAAACGAAACCCTTATCTGAAAAACAACAAAAAACACTTGATAAAATTAACCAGTACGTCCGTGAAAATCTCACTGGTCTTAGAGTCATTAGAGCCTTTGCTCGAGAATCCTTTCAAGAAGAGCGTTTTGATGGAAAAAATGAAGAATACTCAGAAACCTCTCAGTCACTCTTTATTTTGACAGGATTGACAGAACCATTATTTGTACAAATTATTATTGCGATGATTGTTGCTATTGTTTGGTTTGCCTTAGATCCTTTAAGACAAGGAACCTTGCAAATTGGTGACTTAGTTGCCTTTATCGAATACAGTTTTCACGCGCTCTTTTCCTTTCTATTGTTTGCTAATCTGTTTACCATGTATCCTCGTATGGCGGTGTCTAGTAGACGGATTCAAGAAGTCATGGATATGTCAATTTCTATCTCTAAAAATGAAGATGGCATAACAGAGACGGAAACAAGAGGCTATTTGGAATTTGACAATGTCACTTTTGCTTATCCTGGTGAGACAGAATCACCAGTGCTTCATGATATTTCCTTTAAGACTAAACCAGGTGAGACCATTGCCTTTATCGGTTCAACTGGTTCAGGAAAGTCTTCTCTGGTTAACTTGATTCCTCGTTTTTATGATGTGACATTTGGCCGTATCTTAGTGGATGGCGTTGATGTTAGGGATTATAATCTTAAAGCACTTCGTCAGAAAGTTGGGTTTATTCCACAAAAAGCGCTCCTTTTTACAGGAACTATCGGAGAAAACTTGAAATATGGTAAGGCAGATGCGACTCATCCAGAATTAGATGAAGCGAGCGATGTTGCGCAAGCTAGGGAATTTATTGAGAGTCGTGAGAAGCGGTATGAGACCCATCTAGCTGAAGGTGGTTCCAACCTGTCAGGTGGACAGAAACAGCGCTTGTCCATTGCTCGTGCCATTGTTAAAAAGCCTGATATTTATATTTTTGATGACTCATTTTCGGCGCTCGACTACAAAACGGATGCCACTCTTCGCCGTCGTTTGAAAGAAGTAACTGAAGACGCAACTGTTTTGATTGTGGCACAACGTGTTGGTACGATCATGGATGCTGATCAGATTATCGTCCTTGATGAAGGTGAGATTGTTGGCCGCGGTACGCATGATGAGTTGATGGTATCAAATGACATCTACCGAGAAATTGCCAACTCGCAGCTTAATAGTCAAAACTTAGAGGAAGGAGAAGCTTAATGACAAATCAATCCCATGTTTTTAAACGCCTTTGGTCTTATTTAAGAAAATACCAAGGGGCGGTCTATATTGCTATCTTCTTAAAAGTGATTAGCGCCATTATGAATGTGCTCGAGCCCTTTGTCTTGGGGCTTATTATTACAGAACTCACTAGCAATCTTTTGGATATTGCCAAGGGAGTTGAAGGAGCGAGTATCAATGTTAGCTACATTGCCTTTATTTTAGTGCTTTATGCTGTCCGTGCTCTCTTTTATGAAATTGGATCCTACGGTTCTAATTACTTTATGACGAAAGCGGTTCAAAAGAGTATTAAAGATTTGCGGAATGATCTCAGCCAAAAAGTCAATACCATTCCAGTGTCTTACTTTGATAAACATCAATTTGGAGATATGCTGGGTCGTTTTACCAATGATGTTGAGACGGTTTCAAATGCTTTACAACAAAGCTTTTTGCAGATTATCAATGCCTTTTTAAGCATTATCTTGGTTGTTGGTATGGTTCTTTATCTCAATTGGAAATTAGCCATGATTGTGATTATCATGATTCCTCTGACCTATATGTCAGCACAAGCAATTGTTAAAAAATCACAGCCCTATTTTAAAAAGCAAGCAGATGCTCTGGGGGCAATGAATGGTTTCGTTCAAGAAAAATTAACAGGCTTTAATGTGCTTAAACTGTATGGTCGAGAGGAAGCGTCAGCTGAGGAATTTCGTCAAATCACCCAAAATCTTCAAGAAGTTGGTTTTAAGGCTAGTTTCCTTTCAGGAATGATGATGCCTGTTCTTCATGCTATTTCAGATAGTATTTATCTGATTTTAGCCGTTTTTGGTGGGCTTCAAGTCATCTCTGGTAAATTAACGGTTGGTAATCTTCAAGCCTTTGTTCAATATACTTGGCAAATTTCTCAACCTATCCAAACGATTTCACAGTTAGCAGGCTTACTTCAAAGTGCTAAATCATCACTGGATCGTATTTTTGCAGTGCTGGATGAAACAGATGAGGCTAACGAAGTGACTGAAGTGCTTGAAGCAGATTTAACTGGTCAAGTTAGCTTTAACCATGTTGATTTCCAATACGTTGAAGGAAAACCATTGATTCGTGATTTCAACTTGGAAGTCAAACCGGGTGAGATGATTGCCATCGTTGGTCCAACCGGAGCTGGTAAGACCACGATGATCAATCTGTTAATGCGTTTTTACGATGTGACGTCAGGCTCTATCACTGTGGATGGTCACGATATTCGTCACCTGTCTCGTCAAGATTTTCGTCAGCAGTTCGGTATGGTATTACAAGACGCTTGGCTCTATGAAGGCACTATTCAAGAAAATCTTCGTTTTGGAAATCTATACGCTACTGATGAAGAGATTGTTGAAGCAGCCAAGGCTGCCAATGTGGATCACTTTATCCGTACCTTGCCTGGTGGTTATAAAACGGATATGAACCAAGAGTCAAGTAATATTTCTCAAGGTCAGAAGCAGCTTTTGACCATCGCGCGTGCTCTTTTGGCAGATCCTAAAATTTTGATTTTAGATGAAGCCACGTCATCCGTTGATACCCGCTTAGAACTCTTAATTCAAAAAGCTATGCGCCGTTTGATGCAGGGACGGACTAGCTTTGTGATTGCTCATCGTCTCTCTACCATTCAAGAAGCTGATAAAATTCTTGTTCTTAAAGATGGTCAAATCATCGAACAAGGTAATCATGATAGTCTCCTAGCTGACAAAGGATTTTATCATGATCTTTATATGAGTCAATTTGCCTCGCAAAACTAAGCTGTTTAAATCTTCTTGTTAGCCTTAGGTTTAGCTAGTATATTTCAGGCTTATTACGCGTCATGCTGCAAGACCACAGCAAGCAAACTAATTGTCGAGGAACTTACTCCAAATCATCACCTTTTTTACTTATAGGACTTAGCGTTGTGCGAATGATTAGCTACGATGCTAAGTCTTTTTAGCTATCCTTTTTGTGCTGGGTAAATGGCTGGTGCTGACTGATAGGTTTTATAGTAATGTTTCGCTTAGGCATAAAAAATAGTTTGTTGAGAGATGTTAATACTCATCCAAAATCAAAAAATAACACGATGTATCGAATAGCAAAATAAGATTCCGCAGTTTAGAGCGAACGAAGTGAGCTTGAAAGGATATTTTCGCGTAGTGGTATTATTAGTGACAGCAACACGGTCACTAATAACGGAATTTTTGAGAGCCAGACTCAAAAATTATGAATGAAACGCTGAAGGAGGGTGCTTTTGTCCGCGCTACTTAAGAAAAGATCAGAAATGTTATTTTTTGAAATTAACTAAGTATAAAGATATTCTTTAAATAACAACTTTTCCCCACAAACGCTATAAGGCATACCGTTAGTTTTAAGCACACTAACTAAAAATGAAAGTATCATCAGGCCTCTTGCCTGATCCAGTTAGAGTATTCATTAACATAATACATAATCGATTTGTCATGATAAGTCAAAACTTATCTCTAGCAGAACTTGTTTGGTGTCCTAAATTTATTTTTGTGTTTTGTCAGACTTTTCAGGATTTGTTATAATGATAACAAGGATTAGAAATGGAGCAAAGCATGATCATCGAGAAAGTTTATAACAATAATGTGATTCAAGTGACAGACGACCAAGACCAAGAATTGATTGTTATGGGACGAGGTCTTGGGTTTCAGAAAAAGATTGGTGATGAGATTGATCAATCCAAGATTGAAAAAGTGTTCGTGCTTCAAAAGGGAAAACTGTCCTCTGATTTGAGAGATTTGTATGAACAGTTACCAAACGATGAGTTAAATAGTTTTTTGCAAGCGATTGACAGTGCTGAAAAATCATTGAATGTTTCATTTAGTAGTAACATTCATTTATCGTTAACGGACCATTTGCATTTCATGTTGGCGCGGGTTAAGCAGGGGGTTACAATTTCTAATCCTTTAGCATGGGAAGTTCGCAAATTTTATCCGAAGGAATATCAGGTAGCCCAAGAAATGCTGGAGCATTTACGTGGTGATTTTACCTTACCTATTCATGATGATGAAGCGTCATCTATCGCTTTGCATTTTATCAATGCCCAATCTGAAAATGGTCATGTTAATCAATCACAACAAGCAACTCGATTAGTGATTGATATTTTAGAAATTGTTCGCTTGCATTTTGGAAAGATGGTAGCAGAAGATAGCATTTCTTACAATCGTTTTGTGACTCATCTCCAGTATTTTGCCCAGCGTGTGGTTAATGGGGTAGTTCAAGGGGCTAATGATCCTTTCTTATTTGAACAGGTTAAGCAAAATTATCCTGAAAGTTTTAGTTGTACTCAAAAAATTGCTCACTATGTTAAAGAAAATTTTGATTTTGAGATGAGCATTGATGAAAAAGTCTATTTAACCATTCATATTCAGCGCATGCAAGCAACGAGATAGCTTGAGAATGGTTGAAGGTGAATCGGTTACACTAAACTGGACAGAATTTATAAAGTGTTCTATAGTAATCAAAAACAGGAGAAAAGATATGTCTATAAAAGTACGTCGTCAATTTAGTGATGACTTTAAGCAACAAATCGTTGACCTTCACAATGCCGGTATGAAACGTAGCGAGATCATCAAAGAATATGATTTAACCCCCTCAACCTTCGACAAATGGGTCAGACAAGCCAAAACAACTGGTTCTTTCAAATCGATTGATAATCTAACAGAAGAACAACGAGAGCTAATAGCACTTAGAAAGCACAATAAAGAACTCAAAATGCAGCTAGACATCCTAAAGCAAGCGGCAGTGATTATGGCACAAAAAGGCAAATAATCACTGCTAACAAGGATAAATACAGCATTTCAGCCATGTGTCG